>NZ_CFIFWG010000083.1:0-12903 GCF_984466335.1 Roseitalea sp.
GGACCATCACGGCGCGCACGCCCAACCAGGACGCCTATATGCGTGCGCTCGACCGGGCCGAACTGGTCTTCGGCGTCGGTCCGGCCGGCACGGGCAAGACCTATCTGGCCGTCGCGCACGCCGCCATGCTGCTCGAACGCGGTCAGATCGACCGCATCATCCTGTCGCGGCCGGCGGTCGAGGCCGGCGAGCGGCTGGGCTTTCTGCCCGGCGACATGAAGGAGAAGGTCGACCCCTATCTGCGCCCGCTCTATGACGCGCTCTACGACATGATCCCCGGCGACAAGGTCGAGCGGGCGCTGTCGGCCGGCGTCATCGAGATCGCCCCGCTCGCCTTCATGCGCGGCCGGACCCTTTCGAACGCCGCCGTGATCCTCGACGAGGCGCAGAACACCACCTCGATGCAGATGAAGATGTTCCTGACCCGGCTGGGCGAGAATGCACGCATGATCGTCACCGGCGATCCCAGCCAGGTTGACCTTCCGGCCGGCCACAAATCTGGCCTGGTCGAGGCGCTCGATCTTCTGCGCCAGGTCGAGGGCATCGTGACCGTGCGCTTCCGGGACACCGACGTCGTGCGCCATCCGCTGGTCGGGCGCATCGTCGCCGCCTATGACGGCGCGGCCGGCCGCTGAGGACGGTGATGCGCCTTCAGGTCGATATCGCCGTCGAGGGCGTGGGCTGGGCCGGCGAAGCCGTCCTTCGCCCGCGCATCGAAAGGGCGTTCGCCGCCGCCGCCCGCCGGCTGGCGCTTGCGGGCGAGGGCTCGGAGGTATCGGTCGTGCTGACCGACGATGCGACCATGCGCACGCTCAACGCCAGGTGGCGCCGCAGGGACGTGGCCACCAACGTGCTGTCCTTTCCCGCCTATCCGGTGGCCGCCGGCGACGCCCCCGGCCCGCTCCTGGGCGACATCGTTCTGGCCCATGAAACGGTGGCGCGCGAGGCCGCCATTGACGGCAAGGCGTTCGATGCCCATTTCACCCATCTGATCGTTCATGGTTTCTTGCATCTTCTGGGCTATGATCATCAGGTCGACGAAGACGCCGAACGGATGGAGCGCCTTGAACGCGCAATATTGGCCGAGCTGGGGATAGACGACCCGTACGCGCCGATATTGGATGATCTGAAAGACGATGAACGACCGACACGCTGAGACCGGGGCGCAAGGCGCGCCTGCCGACACCGATCCCGAGCCTTCAAGTCCGGGCTTGCCCGCGATCGTTCCACCCCGAAAGCAGCCGGGCTTCCTTCAGCGCCTGGCCTATCTGCTCCGGCCGCAGGCCAATGCGAGCAGTCGCGATAACCTCAAGGACGCGCTCGCCGCATCGAGCGCGGCCGGCGACCAGACCATTTCCGCGGACGAGCGCGCCATGCTGCACAACATCCTGCGGTTGCGCGAGGTGCGCGTCAGCGACGTGATGGTGCCGCGCGGCGACATCGAGGCGGCCGATCTTTCGACGCCGCTGGGCGTTCTGCTCAAGCTGTTCGAAACGTCCGGCCACAGCCGCATGCCGGTCTATCACGAAACGCTCGACGATCCGCGCGGCATGGTGCACATCCGCGACGTGATGGGCTTTCTGACCCGTACCGGCGCCCGGCGCCCGCGGCGGTCCCGCGCCGGCAACGGCACGGCGCCGAAGGCCGGCGGCAAATCCAACGGCAGTTCCAATGGCAGTGGCGCCGCAAGGGCGGCGCTCGATCTGTCGCACATCGATTTCTCCAGGACGATCGGCGATCTCAAGCTGATGCGCGACGTTCTGTTCGTGCCGCCTTCCATGCTCGCCTCGGACCTGATGGCGCGGATGCAGGCCCAGCGCATTCAGATGGCGCTGGTCATCGACGAATATGGCGGAACCGACGGGCTCGTCTCGCTGGAGGACGTGGTCGAGATGGTCGTCGGCGACATCGAGGACGAGCATGACGAGGTCGAGGTGCAGATCGAGCGCGTCGACGACAACACGATCCTCGTCGACGCCCGGCTGGAGGTCGAGCAGGCGCGCGCGGAACTGGGCGATGCCTTCGTTATCGCCGCGCGGCGCGAGGAAGGCGATGTCGACACGATCGGCGGGCTGATCTTCTCGCTGCTTGGCCGGGTGCCCGTGCGCGGCGAGGTGATACCGGCCTTCGCCGGCTACGAGATGGAGGTGCTGGACGCCGATCCGCGCCGCATCCGGCGGGTGCGGATGGTGCGCGCGCGCCAGCATCAGCGGCGCGGCGCCGCGCGCCGCGAGGCACTGGCCGGCGCCGCCGCGCGTCCGCGACCGGCCCCGTCCGCCGACGCCGACAAGCCGCCCGCCGAACCCGTCAACGTGTGAGCGGACCGTGCCCGCCCGTCGCCTGCGGACCGATAGCCTGATATGGCTTGAAAAAACGTGATTCGATCCGGCAGCCCATGCAAGCCATCGCCCAGCGAATCCTCCTCCTGCACGGCTGGCGGCGCGCCCTTCTGGCGCTGCTTGCCGGGGCGCTGACGGCGCTCGCGCAGGCGCCGTTTCACCTGTTTGCCGTCGGCTTTGCGACCTTTCCGGTTCTGGTCTGGCTTCTGGACGGGGCGATCGGCGCGACCCCCGAACGCCCCTTCGGCGCGTTGCGCGCCGCTTTCTGGATCGGCTGGCTGTTCGGGCTTGGCTATTTCGTTGCCGGCCTTTGGTGGATCTCCAACGCGCTGCTGGTCGAAGCGCTGGAATTTGCCTGGGCGATCCCGCTGGCGGTGCTTGGCATTCCGGCGCTCCTGGCGCTCTTCTGGGGGGCGGCCGCGATGCTGGCCCGCCTTGCATGGTCGGACGGCATCGGACGCATCGCCGCGCTCGCGGCCGCGTTCGGCCTTGCCGAATGGGCGCGCTCGTTCATGCTCACCGGGTTTCCGTGGAACGCGATCGGCTATGCGCTGATGCCGGCGCCGGTGATGATGCAGTCGATCGTGCTGGGCGGTCTGTTCGCCATGAGCGCCTTGACCGTTCTCGTCTTCGCGCTTCCGGCGCAACTGGCCGCGCCGCGCCGCCTTGCCACCGGCCTTGCCATGGCGCTCTGCGCCGCCCTTCTGGCCGGCCATGCCGGCTTTGGCGCCTGGCGCCTGACCCAGGCGCCCGATCCGGCCGCGCCTGCCGGCGCCGCGCCGACGATCCGGCTCGTTCAGCCGGCGATCGACCAGAGAAGCAAGATGGATGCCGCAGCGCGCCAGGACACGTTCGCCACGCTGCTTGATCTGACCGCCCTCGATGCGGCTCCCGCCGCGCCGGACGGGGAGGGGCTTGCGGATATCGTCATCTGGCCCGAAACTGCGGTTCCCTATCTCCTTACCCGCGATGCGGCCGCGCTCGCGGCGATCGGCGAGACCCTGGGGCCGGGGCAGACGCTTCTGACCGGCGCGATTCGGGAAGAGCCCGGCGACCGGCAGGATGTGTTCACCGGTCGCTATTACAACGCCGTCATGGCGGTGACGAGCGAGGGCGTCATCTCGGGCGCCGCCGACAAGGTGCGCTTGGTGCCGTTCGGCGAATATCTGCCTTTCGCTGCGCTGTTCGAGCGGTTCGGTCTGCGGGCCGTCGCCGCCGCCGACCGAGGCTATGCGGCCGCGCCGGTCCGGGCCATGATAGAACTGCCGGGCGGTCTGACGGTCATGCCCCTGATCTGCTACGAGGCCATTTTCCCGCATCTGTCCGCACCGCCGGCGGGCGCCGCTGTCGATGCGCTCGTCAATGTCACCAACGATGCCTGGTTCGGCCCGTCGCCCGGTCCCTGGCAACACATGCACCAGGCGCGCCTGCGTGCCGTCGAAACGGGCCTACCGATGATCCGCGTCGCCAACAACGGTATCTCGGTCGCCGTCGATCCGTTCGGGCGCGTGACGGCTTTGATCGGCCACGACGAGCGCGCCGTCGCCGACGCGGCCCTGCCTGCTTCGTTCGCCCCGTTCGTCGGTCACGCGCAAAGGTTGAGCAACTTTTGGTTGTTTATTGGCATTCTTTCAGCTCTAGCGATTGTGGCTCGCGCGCAACCGTTCCGAATCGGTCGGCACTGGCCCAAGCAACATTGACAGCGCCGATCATACCGGCACATAGGTAACCCGCCGAGCCGGAGGGAACGCGTTGGGGGACGTGTTGGCGCGGCATCTGGTCCTGGCTTGAAAATAATTGCCTACGCGGCGGTGGGACGCAGAATGAGTGACAAGAAGAAGACGCCCAATCCGATCGATATTCATGTCGGCAGCCGTATCCGGCTCCGGCGCACCATGCTCGGGATGAGCCAGGAGAAGCTTGGCGAGAGCCTCGGCATCACCTTTCAGCAGGTCCAGAAGTACGAAAAGGGGACCAACCGGGTCGGCGCCAGCAGGTTGCAGAACATCTCGGCGATCCTCAGTGCCCCGATATCGTTCTTCTTCGAGGACGCGCCGGGCAGGCGCCAGGACGGCGAAGCGCCCGACGGCATGGAAGAGAACTCGGCCAGCTACGTGGTCAACTTCCTGTCCAGTTCCGAGGGCTTGCAGCTCAACCGCGCCTTCGTGAAGATCCCCGACCCCAAGGTGCGCCGACGGATCATCGACCTCGTCAAATCGCTTGCCGCCAACGACGACTGACGGCGCGAACGGGCTCAAGCCGATGCTCGCTGCTCTTTGTCCCACCCGCTATCGGCCGATCGGCCGCGCTTCGGGGCGCCCGCCACGCGCGCCCCATCCGGTGGTGGCAGGCTCTGCCGCCTTCCGATATGCACTTATGCTTATATCTTTCTATTGCCTGCCTTCATCGCTTGACCTGTCCCGCCGCGTCCCGTAACGACGGCGCGATCGACGGACCGCCCGGCATGAGGGCTAACAAGGGGGCGAGAGCGTAAAATGGCGCGCCAGGACTATCTGTTCACCAGTGAATCGGTTTCCGAAGGGCACCCCGACAAGGTCTGCGACCGCATATCCGACGAGATCGTCGACATGATCTACAAGGAGGCGCGCAAGCAGGGCGATGAAGCGCTGTGGAAGGTGCGCGTGGCCTGCGAAACGCTGACCACGACCAATCGTGTCGTCATCGCGGGGGAGGTGCGGGTTCCCGATGTCTTCTTCAAGAAGGACAGGCAGGGCGGCATCGTGACCGACGCTGCCGGCGAGCCGGTCATCGCGCCCGGGCGCTTTCGTTCGGCGGCGCGGCGCGCCATCCGCGACATCGGCTATGAGCAGGACGGCTTTCACTGGAAGACCTGCCGGATCGATGTGCTGCTGCACGCACAGTCGGCCCATATCGCGCAAGGCGTCGACAGCGCCGCCGACCGGCAGGGCGCCGAGGGTGCCGGCGATCAGGGCATCATGTTCGGCTATGCCTGCAACGAGACGCCCGAACTGATGCCCGCTCCGATCTACTATGCGCACAAGATCCTCGAACTGCTCGCCGCCGCGCGCAAGGCCGGCGACGGCGAGGCGGCCCGTCTGGGGCCGGATGCCAAGTCGCAGGTCACCGTCCGTTATGTGGACGGCAAGCCGTCCGAGGTCGCCTCGATCGTGCTGTCCACGCAGCATCTGGACGAAAGCTGGGACTCCCGCAAGGTCCGTGCCGTCGTCGAGCCTTTCATCCGCGAGGCGCTCGACGGGCTCGCCATCGCCGACGACTGCGCCTGGTACGTCAATCCGACCGGAAAGTTCGTCATCGGCGGACCCGATGGCGATGCGGGCCTCACCGGCCGCAAGATCATCGTCGACACCTATGGCGGCGCCTCGCCCCATGGCGGCGGCGCCTTCTCGGGCAAGGACACCACCAAGGTCGACCGCTCGGCCGCCTACGTGTCGCGCTACCTGGCCAAGAACGTCGTGGCTGGCGACCTGGCCGACAGGTGCACCATCCAGCTCGCCTACGCGATCGGCGTGGCGCAGCCTCTGTCCGTCTATGTCGACACGCACGGCACCGGCAAGGTGCCCGACGCGGCTATCGAGGATGCGATCCGTGCTGTCATCGACCTGTCGCCGTCGGGCATCCGCCGGCACCTTGGACTGAACCGGCCGATCTACGCCAAGACGGCCGCCTACGGCCATTTCGGCCGCAAGCCCGGCCGCGACGGCTCGTTCTCCTGGGAAAAGACGGATCTCGTCAAGCCGCTTCGCCAAGCCGTCAAGCAGGCGGCCTGACCGTCCGCGCCGCAATGGCCGGCGATCGCCCGACGCGCGCCACCGAGGCTTTTTTCGGCCGTCGGCGGGGCAAGGCCCTGCGCGGCCGCCATCGCGGCGCGCTGGCCCGTCTGCTGCCGCTGTTGCGCATCGACCTTGATCGCCCGGCGCCCGCAAGCCTCTCTGCGCTTTTCGCGCACCGGCCGGAGGCCGTCATTCTCGAAATCGGCTTTGGCGGCGGCGAGCATCTGCTCGCCCAGGCGCGGCGCCGGCCGCAGACCGGCTTCATCGGCGTCGAGCCCTTCGTCAATTCCATGGCCAAGCTGACGGGCGCGCTCGATGCCGCGCCGCTCGACAATATCCGCCTTTACGATGACGATGCGACGCGGCTGCTCGACTGGCTGCCGGACGCCTCGGTCGACGAGATCGACCTGCTCTATCCCGACCCCTGGCCGAAGCCGCGGCACTTCAAGCGCCGGTTCGTCAATGCGCGCAATCTTGGCCGCTTCGCCCGCGTCATGAAGCCCGGCGGCACGTTCCGCTTCGCCTCGGATGTGGGCGGCTATGTCAACTGGACGCTCGTGCATGTCGACCGGCATCCCGATTTCGCATGGACCGCCCGATGCGCCGACGACTGGCGCCGGCCCTATCCCCATTGGGCGGGCACGCGCTACGAGCAAAAGGCGCTGCGCGAGGGCCGCGTGCCGGCCTATCTGACGTTTGAGCGTTTATAGCGGCGCACCCACCCTTGCAACGGGCCGGCGGGGCGCGTATATGGAGATGAAATCTTGGTCTTCAGACGAAGAGTGGGCCCGCCGGACCCGCTCTTTTTTTATATTCGAGACGGACGTGACGACGAGCCCGCGCACCTTCGCGCCCATCACCGAGGACGAGCCGCGCCTGGTCACCGAGACCGGGGTCGAGGCGCGCGTCGCCACGCTCATCGAGCCCGTCATGAACGCAGAAGGGTTTCGCCTGGTCCGCGTGCGCCTGTCCGGCCAGAACGGGGCCACCTTGCAGATCATGGCCGAGCGCGCCGACGGCACGATGACGGTCGACGATTGCGAGGCGCTGAGCCGCATGGTCTCGCCGATCCTCGACGTCGAGGACCCGATCGACCG
This sequence comes from Roseitalea sp., assembly GCF_984466335.1. NCBI lineage: Bacteria > Pseudomonadati > Pseudomonadota > Alphaproteobacteria > Hyphomicrobiales > Ahrensiaceae > Roseitalea > Roseitalea sp. Next base: position 7,210 of record NZ_CFIFWG010000083.1, read on the forward strand.
CGCCTACCATCTGGAAGTGTCCTCGCCCGGCATCGACCGGCCGCTGGTGCGCAGGTCCGATTTCGCCAAATGGCGCGGCCATGTCGCAAGGGTCGAGACCGCCGTCCTCGTGGGCGGGCGCAAGCGGTTCCGCGGCACGATCACCGATGTCGAGGCCGACACGCTCACCTTGTTCCGCGACCAGCCGTCGATCGGCGACCAGAACGCCAGCCATATCCCGTTCGGCGCGATCGCCGATGCGCGCCTGATCCTGACAGACGATCTGATCCGCGCTTCGCTGAAGGCCGACAAGGCGGCCCGCGCCATGCGCGGCCTTGATGACGCATTCGATGAATTCTCCGGCGACGAGCCGGACGCCGAGGCACCCTGAGGGAGACGATGATGGCCATCAGCGCAAACAAGCTTGAACTGCTCCAGATCGCCGATGCGGTCGCGCGCGAGAAACTGATCGACAAGGACATCGTCATCGGCGCCATGGCCGACGCGATCCAGAAGGCGGCCAAATCGCGCTACGGGCAGGAAACCAACGTCCGCGCCGACATCAACGCCAGGACCGGCGAGATCAAGTTGCAGCGTCTGATGGAGGTGGTCGAGACGCTTGAGAACACCGACAATCAAATCGCGCTCGAAGACGCCCGCGCCAAGAACCCGGACGCCCAGCTCGGCGATTTCATCGCCGAGCCGCTTCCCCCGCTCGATTTCGGCCGCATCGCGGCCCAGTCGGCCAAGCAGGTGATCGTCCAGAAGGTGCGCGAGGCCGAGCGCGACAAGCAGTTCGAGGAGTTCAAGGACCGGGTCGGCGAGATCGTCAACGGCACGGTCAAGCGCGTCGAATACGGCAATGTCATCGTCGATCTTGGCCGCGGCGAGGGCATCATCCGGCGCGACGAACTGATCCCGCGCGAGCTTTATCGCTACGGCGACCGCGTGCGCGCCTTCATCTATGACGTGCGCCGCGAGCAGCGCGGGCCCCAGATCTTCCTGTCGCGCACCCATCCGCAGTTCATGGCCAAGCTGTTCCAGATGGAGGTGCCGGAAATCTATGACGGCATCATCGAGATCAAGTCGGTCGCCCGCGATCCCGGCTCGCGCGCCAAGATCGCCGTGATCAGCCGCGATTCGTCCATCGATCCGGTCGGCGCGTGCGTGGGCATGCGCGGCAGCCGCGTGCAGGCCGTCGTCGGCGAGTTGCAGGGCGAGAAGATCGACATCATTCCCTGGCAGCCCGACGCCGCCTCCTTCATCGTCAACGCGCTGCAACCGGCCCAGGTGGCCAAGGTCGTGCTCGACGAGGACGCCGAGCGCATCGAGGTGGTCGTGCCCGACGAGCAGCTTTCGCTCGCCATCGGTCGGCGCGGGCAGAATGTGCGCCTTGCCTCGCAACTCACCGGCTGGGACATCGACATTCTGACCGAGGACGAGGAATCGGCCCGCCGCCAGAAGGAGTTCACCGAGCGCACGCAGCTCTTCATGGACGCGCTCGACGTCGACGAGATGGTCGGCCAGGTGCTGGCGTCGGAAGGCTTCTCCTCGATCGAAGAGGTCGCCTATGTCGACGCCGAGGAAGTCTCGGCGATCGAGGGCTTCGATGAGGAGACGGCGGCGGAAATCCAGACCCGCGCCCGCGAGCATCTCGAACGGATCGAGGCTGAGAACGACGCCAGGCGCAAGGAGATGGGCGTGGCCGACGACATTCGCGAAGTCCCCGGCGTGACGACGGCCATGATGGTCGCGCTCGGCCGGGACGAGGTCAAGACGCTTGAGGACTTCGCAGGCTGCGCGGTCGACGATCTTGTCGGCTGGCGCGAGCGCAAGGACGGCGAGACCAAGATGCATGACGGCATCTTCACCCCGTTCGGCACGACCCGCGCCGAGGCCGAGGAGATGGTGCTGTCGGCGCGCCTTGCCGTCGGCTGGATCACCGAGGAGGACCTTGCCGCCGACTATGCCGAGGAAGGCGAGGAGGATGCCGAAGGCGCGGCCGTCGAGGCCGGTGCCACCGAAGGCGCCCCTGCCTGAGGCCGGATTGACGGCGATGGCGATCCGGCATGGAACCCGACGAGGCGGACATCGCGATGAACGAGCGTCGTTGCATCGTGACCGGCAGGAGCGATGAGGCGGATCGGCTGATCCGCTTCGTCGCGGGGCCCGACGACGTCCTTGTGCCCGATCTCAAGCGGTCCCTGCCGGGCAGGGGTTGCTGGGTGACGGCGCGCCGGGCGCTGGTCGAAAGGGCCGCCGCCGGGAACCTGTTTGCCCGCGCGCTCAGGCGCAAGGTCTGTGTGCCGGAGGCGTTGGGCGCTATGGTGGACGCTCTGTTCGCGCGGCAGGCGGCCGGCGCGCTCGCCATGGCCCGCAAGGCGGGCGATCTGGCGTCCGGCGCCATGCAGGTCGAAAAAGCCCTGCGATCGGGCCGCGCGATCGGGCTCGTCCATGCTGCCGAGGCCGCCGCGGACGGCGTGCGCAAGCTCGACCAGGCGCGCCGCGCCACGGTGCATCTTGGCGGACCTGACGTGCCGGTTTTCAGGCTCCTTGACGCCGAACAATTGGGTTTGGCATTCGGGGGCGGTAATGTAATACATGCAGCCGTGCTTGACGGCAGGGGCGGCCATGCCGCATTGCGGCGGCTCGAAGCACTGCGTGACTACAGGACCGGGCCTGACGGGCGGCCGCTTGAGGCGGACGCGGGCACCGGTCTTTGGGCCGGAAAGGCCAGCGGGCATGTGACCGTGAAGGAAACGGATCAGGAATGAGTGATACGACATCGGACGACAAGAAAACGGGTGGACGCACGCTTTCCATGCGGCGTGACGGCGGCACCGTGCGCCAGAAGATGGGCGGCGGTCGCACCAACACCGTTGTCGTCGAGACCCGCAAGCGCAAATTCACCAAGCCCGGCGAAAAGCCCGCGCAGGGCTCTCTCGCCGGCGGCCTGAAGCCCCGCGCCCGCGCGCCGCAGGAAGCGCCCGCCGCCGCCGGGCCCGCGGCGGCAAAGCGCGCCGGCGCCGATCGTGGCGGCGCCGTGCTCAAGCAGCTTTCGCAAAGCGAGATCGACGCCCGCCGTCGCGCGCTTGAGCAGGCCAAGGCGCGCGAGGCCGAGGATCGCGAGAAGTTTCAGGCCGACGAGCAGCGTCGCAAGGAAGAGCTGGAACGCGCCGAGCGGGAACGCATCGCGCGCGAGGAGGCTGAACGGGCCGAGCAGGCCCGCCTTGCCGCCGAAGCCGAGGCGAAGGCCGAGGCGGCCCGCAAGGCCGAGCAGGAAGGCGCGCGCCGCGCGACCGACAAGACAGCCGCCGCCCCTGCTCCCCGCGACCAGGACGAGGGCCGCCGCGGCGGCCCGGCCAAGCGCCCCGCCAAGGCCGACGCGGCGCCCAAGCCGACGCGCGGCCGTCAGGACAATCGCCGCCGCGGCAAGCTGACGCTGGCCAACGTCACCGGCGACGGCGAGGGCCGCGCGCGCTCGCTGTCGGCGATGCGCCGCCGCCAGGAGAAGATCAAGCGCGCCCAGATGGGTGTGTCGGAGCCGCGCGAGAAGATCGCGCGCGAGGTCACCCTGCCCGAGACGATCACCATACAGGAACTGGCCCAGCGCATGACCGAGCGGGCGGTCGATGTCGTCAAGTTCATGATGAAGCAGGGCCAGATGATGAAGCCCGGCGACCTGATCGACGCCGACACGGCCGAACTGATCGCCGAGGAGTTCGGCCATAAGGTCAAGCGGGTGTCGGAATCCGATGTCGAGGAAGGCATTTTCGATATCGAGGACAGGGCCGAGGACCTCAGGTCGCGCCCGCCGGTCGTCACCATCATGGGCCATGTCGACCACGGCAAGACCTCGCTGCTCGATGCACTCCGCAACGCCAATGTGGTGTCTGGCGAAGCCGGCGGCATCACCCAGCACATCGGCGCCTATCAGGTGGAGAAGGACGGCCAGAAGATCACCTTTCTGGACACACCCGGCCACGCCGCCTTCACGGCGATGCGCGCGCGCGGCGCCCAGGCGACCGACATCGCCATCCTGGTCGTCGCCGCCGACGACAGCGTGATGCCGCAGACGATCGAGTCCATCAATCACATCAAGGCCGCCGGCGTGCCGATGATCGTGGCGATCAACAAGATCGACAAGCCCGACGCCGACGCCGGCAAGGTGCGCGCCGAACTGCTCCAGCACGAGGTTTTCGTCGAAACCATGGGCGGCGAGACGCAGGAAGTCGAGGTCTCCGCGCTCAAGGGCACGAACATTGACGGGCTTTTGGACGCGATCCTTCTGCAAGCCGAAATCCTGGAGCTCAAGGCCAACCCGGACCGTACCGCCGAGGGCGTGGTGGTCGAGGCCAAGCTCGACAAGGGTCGGGGAGCCGTCGCCACGGTGCTCGTGCAGGCCGGAACGCTTCGCACCGGCGACATCGTCGTGGCCGGCGACGAATGGGGCAAGGTGCGCGCGATCATCGACGATCGCGGCGACAATCTGAACGAGGCCGCGCCCTCCCTGCCGGTCGAGATCCTGGGTCTGAACGGCACGCCGCAGGCCGGCGACAAGGTCGCCGTCGTCGACAGCGAGGCGCGGGCGCGCGAGATTTCCGATTATCGCCAGCGCAAGGCGCGCGAGATCGCCGTCGCCCGGCAGGCCGGCGCGCGCGGCTCTCTCGAACAGATGATGGCCGCCGCCCAGGCCAGCGAGACCGCCGAGTTCCCGCTTGTCGTCAAGGGTGACGTGCAGGGGTCGGTGGAAGCGATCCTGGGCGCGCTCGAAAAGCTTGGAACCGACGAGGTGCGGGCCCGCATCGTTCATTCGGGCGCCGGCGGGATCACCGAAACCGACGTCTCGCTCGCCGAATCGACGGGCGCGGCGATCATGGGCTTCAACGTGCGCGCCAACAAGCAGGCGCGCGAGGCGGCCGAGGCGTCCGGCGTCGAGATCCGCTACTACAACATCATCTACAACCTGCTCGACGATGTGAAGGCGGCCATGGAGGGCCTGCTCTCGCCCGAACGGCGCGAGACGTTCCTGGGCAATGCCGAGATCCTGGAGGTGTTCAACATCTCCAAGGTCGGCCGGGTGGCCGGCTGCCGTGTCACCGAGGGCAGGGTCGAGCGCGGCGCGAGCGTGCGCCTGATCCGCGACAGCGTGGTCATCCACGAAGGCAGGCTGAAGACGCTCAAGCGCTTCAAGGACGAGGTCAACGATGTCCCGGTGGGCCAGGAATGCGGCATGGCCTTCGAGAATTACGAGGATATCCGCGCCGGCGACGTCATCGAGTGTTTCCGCGTCGAGGAAGTGGCACGGACATTGTAGAGCGGGGGAGGATTGTGACGGGATCGCTCAAGCGGCCAGAGGAAACCGTATCCGCGACGCTGGAAAAACGCTTGCTTGAGGCGATTTCTGGCTCGAGCCGCGCTTCCGACGACGAGATCCGCTTGGTCCGGTGCGCGTGGCAGGGTCATTCGCTTTGCCCGGAACATTCTGACGCTTGAGCGTGCGATCGATTTGCTAGCAGCCGGGGCGACAGCAAGGGCTTATCAGGGAACTCGATGACCGGACGAAACGGATCGAGGCGCAGTTGGAAGTCGTGATCCGCCTGCTTTAGAGCGGTTTGTCTTTAGATGGGAGCGGATTGATGGACAGGGTTTTCCGCCGAGGCGAGGAAAACACCGCGGCGCGATCCGACGATCGCGCGAGGCTTTTGACGACGC
>NZ_CFIFWG010000084.1:0-12817 GCF_984466335.1 Roseitalea sp.
CGAGCGCATAAAGATAGACCGTGATCGAAAAGTCCGGGTCGAAGCCCTCCAGCGTCGGCACGAACTCGACATGGGTGAACCAGAAATGCGTCCACCAGCCCGGATGCCCGCCGGCCTGGGTCATCGGCCCGTAGGCGGCCAACGCGGCGACGAAGGCCACCGTCGCGCCCCATGAGAAGGAGCGGGTGAAGACCGACACGAACCACAGAACGCCGATATAGGCGGCATGGTCCGGCCGCGCCAGAAAGGCGGCGAACAAAAGGATCGCCACCGGCAGTTCGCGCCTGGCCATGAAGGCGAGCATGGCCGCGATGAGCAGCATGGACGACAGCATGTCCGGCGTGCCTTCCCGGGCGCTTTCGCCGAACTCGGCGATCAGCAGCAGCGCCATGGCGACAAGGGCCAGATGCAGCGCTTTTTCCCGCGCCAGCCACCAGGTGACGACGATGCCGGTCAGGGCGGCCGGAACCACGCTCAGCAGCCGCAGAGCGGTATGCGGGTCGACGATGCCCGAAAGCCAGCCAATGGCTTCGACATAGAGCAGCTTGACCCGGTAGAAGCCCAGCATCGTGAAGAACGCCTCGGCATCGTTGTACTGGCGGACCCGGTAGTCGCGATCCTGGGTCAGCACGATGAAATCGCCCGCCGGCGCGTTCTGCCGCATCGTCTCGTAGGCATGGCGATGCAGCGCCTCGACCGACACGCCCGGCGCCTCGTGCGCCGCCGCCAGATAGGCGAACATGTCCCAATTGTAGATCGGAAAGACCCAGGCCGCCGCGGTCACGGTCGCGGTGAAGGCGAGCAGCAGCAAAAGGCCGAGCGGGGCCGCCAGATGCGCAGTTCGCCCGGCCAGCCACGCGCCGGCGGCGAGAACGCGAATGTTGACGGCTTCGATCATTGGTCCGGCTCCCCAGGGGAACATTAGACGGCAAGCCCCTTGCGCCGGGCTGGCGGCGCAAGGGGCCCGGCCGCTCAGCTGACCTGACTCTTGACGGTGACCTGGCTCTTGACGAAGTCGCGCACGATCGCGGCGATGCCGCGGCCGAGCAGCGCGTCGAAACCGGCGATGAACCGGTCCACATGCGCGCGCCGGCAGACGAGCGGCGGCTCCAGCCGGATGACGTTGCGGTTGTACTCGGTGAAGGCGACCAGAATGTCGTGGTCGCGCAGGAGAAGCGCGCCGATGAAGCCCGACAGCGACCCCTTCAGCCTGTCGTCGAGCATGGCGACCGCCGGACGCAAGACGGCGGGCAGCGTGTTGGAGACATCGTGGAATTCGAGCCCGACCATGAAGCCCCGGCCGCGCACATCCTTGATGATCTTCGGATATTTGGCTTTCAGGCGCTCAAGCTCGGCAATCAGATAGGCGCCGGTCTCCGCCGCATTGTCGATCAGGCCCTCCTCGTAGAGGATGTTGATCGTCTCAAGCGCGGTCACCGATGCCTCGCCGATGCCGCCGAAGGTCGCCTGCGCGTGGATCATCGCCGTCTTCGGCGTGCCGTAGGCCCTCATATAGACATCGCGGCGAGCGATCATGGCGGCCATGGCGCACTTGCCGCCGCCCAGCGACTTGGCGAGCGCGGTGATGTCCGGCACCACGCCGTGATGCTCGAAAGCGTAGAAGCGGCCCGTCCGGCCGAGGCCGCACTGCACCTCGTCGGCGACCCAGATGACCTTGTGCGCGTCGCAAAGCGCGCGCAGCTTCTGCCAATAGGCGGTCGGCGCCTCGATGATGCCGCCGCCGCCCTGGACCGTCTCAAGGCAGATGGCGCCGATCTGCGGATGCGCCCTGAACGCCGCCTCGATCGCGCCGATATCGCCGAACGGCACCTTGATGGTGTTGCCCAGGAGCTTGAACGCGCCGCGATAGAGCGGCCCGTCGGTGACCGACAGCACCCCCTTGGTCTTGCCGTGGAAGGAATTCTCCGCATAGGCGACCATCGGCCGGTCCGGGCCGGCGGCGCGCTCGGCGAGCTTCAGCGCCGCCTCCATCGCCTCCGATCCGGACGAGCCCAGGAACACCATGTCGAGGTCGCCGGGCGAGCAGGCCGCGATGTTGCGCGCCAGAGCCGCCGCATATTGCGACATGAAGGCCATGGCGATCTCGTGGCGCCTTTCGTCCTGGAAGGTCTTGCGCGCCTCAAGGATGCGCGGATGGTTGTGGCCGAGCGCGAGCGAGCCGAACCCGCCGAAGAAATCGAGGATCTTCCGGCCGTTCTGGTCGGTATATTCCATCCCCTCGGCGCGCTCGATCTTGATCCTGTGAAAGCCGAGCAGCTTCATGAAATGAAGCTGGCCGGGGTTCAGATGCGCCTTGAACAGTTCGGTCATGGTGGCGATATCCATCGCCTTGGCATCCGCCACCGACAAGAGGGCGGGCTTTGCAAGCGGCGCGCGCGCCGGCGCGGCGGGCATCGGCGCATGCATGGCGGGCGCTTGGGCCGCCGGCTTCCTCATGGTCAGGAAATCGAGCATCGGGGTGTCCTCACCGTGCGGCCACGACGGTCGAATTGCCGACCATCAGGCCCTTGTCCTTGGCGCTGCGATATTCGGCGTATGCGGCGCGAAGCATGTCCTCGTCGCGATGTTCGGGCACCCAGCCCAGATCGCGCCGCACGGCCGTCGTATCGCGCACGCAATGTTCGTCGGCGATCAGATATTGCTCGGGGTCCATCAGCGGCACGTTCAGCCGGTCGAGCAGACCGAGCGCCGCCTTGACCGCAAAGCCCGGCGTCGGCACCAGGATCGATTTCGAACCGGCCGACCTGATCAGATCGCCCAGCAATTCGCGCACCGGCGGCGGATCGTCCGAACCCAGATTGTAGGCCCTGTTGGGCACGCCCTTCTCCCAGGCGAGACGCGCCGCCTCGGCACAGTCATGGACCGAGACGAACTGGTAGGGGGTCCTGCCCGATCCGATCATCGGCACCGGCAGGTTCATGTCGATCAGCCTGAACAGCTTTCCTAGGATCCCCAGCCGGCCGGGCCCGATGATCAGGCGTGGCCGCATGATGGCGATCTTCATGCCGCGCATGCGCCAGTCGTCGGCGATGGTCTCGGTGCGGGCCTTCGAGCCGCCGTAATGGCCCAGCGGCGCGATCGGGTGATGCTCGTCCTGCGGCGTCTTGACGGTTTTGCCGTAGACCATGTCGGTGGTGTACTGCACCAGCCTGGAGGCGCCCGAGGCGGTAATGTGCGCCATGATGTTGGCGGCGCCGAACGTGTTGACCGGATAGAAGAACGGGTAGCGGTCGATGCGCCTCTGGATCGGCGACAACATCATGGCGCTCATATTGTAGACCATGTCGTCGGCATCGATCGGCACGCCGGCGACCGAGGCCGAATTGGTCACGTCGCAATGGACATGGCCGACATCGCCGTAATGGCCCAGGTCGGACCTGTTCACATCGGCGACCAGCACCTGTTCTCCGCGCTCGGACAGATCCTTGGCGAGATGGCGGCCGACGAAGCCGTCGCCGCCGAAAATGACATGTTTCATGATTGACCCCCATCGGAAACGGGTTGGACCGGTGAAGACGCGTCGGCCGGCGTGCGCGCGGACAAGGGCGAGCCCGACTGCGCGATCAGCATGGTGCCGACGCAGATGAAGACGATGCCGGCGATCTTGTAGGCGCCAAGGTCCTCGCCGAAGAGCTGCCAGGCAAGGACGGTGACCGCCACATAGGCGAGCGACAGGAACGGGTAGGCAAAGCTCAGATCGACCTTCGACAGAACGAACATGTGCGAGGCCATGGAGACGATGAAAGTCGCAAGGCCGACGAACACCCATGGCTGGAACACGATCAAGGTCGCCTTGAGCAGCAGGTTCGGCTGCCCCAGCACCGCTGGCGACAACGTCATCATGCCCTGTTTCAGCATGAGCTGCGCCGCCGCGTTGGTCAGTACGGTAAACAAAATGAACGGAATATATTTCATGGGTTTGCGCCCGGCCCTCACCGGGTTCCGTCCTAGGACGGTTCCGTTTATTTTCGCTGAAGCCGGCCGGGGTCCTTTTCGTCAAATGTCCCGTTTTCGAGGCAAAGCGCCGTACGGCGCCAGAAATCGGAGCAAAGCGCCCGATCGCGCATCGCCTCCAGTTCGGCCCAGCGCGGCAAGGAGGCAGCGAAGGTGGCCGCGCCCATGCGCGCATCCTTGTAGGGATTGACCCGCCCGCCGGCCTTGATGGTGATGCGGTCGAGTTCATCGAGCAGGTCCAGCGTGGCGCGCCCCCTGTTGGGAAAATCGAGCGTCAGCGTGTAGCCGGGCACCGGAAAGCTCGTCAGGCCCGGCGAGGCGACGGCGCCGAAGCGCTTCAGAACGGTCAGGAACGAAGCCTGCCCGGCCTTGCGCGAGAGGGCGAGCATCTCTGGGATCGCGCGCCGGGCGGTTTCGAACGGGAGCGCGCTCTGATGCTGGAAAAGGCCGCGCGGGCCATAAAGCCGGTTCCAGTTGCCGACCGCATCGAGCGGATAGAAATAGCCTTGCCACGACGAGGTCCGCTCCGCTCCCGCCCTGCGCGCCTTGGCCGCGTAAAAGACCGCGTTGAACGCACGCAGGCTCAGCGCGTTGAGCGCCGAAACGGGCAATTGGAACGGCACCGAAAGGCGCGGCGCGTGTGTGCCGGTTGCAAATTGGCCGTCCTGGGCATGATTGGCGGTCATCAGAATACCGCGCTCGCCGTGCAACTGGTCGAGCCAGGCGACGGCATATTCATTGGCGGCATCGGCGGCCTCGGCCTGTTCGAAATAGGCTTGGAGCGTCGCAAAGGGCGTCAAGCGCTCGATCACATCGAGCGCGCCGACCTTCATCATCGTAAGGCGCACGCGCGTGATGATGCCGGTCAGGCCCATGCCGCCGATCGTGGCCGCGAACAGGGCGGCATTTTCGGTGCGCGAAAGACGGTGCCGGCCGTCCGACCGGACCAGTTCAAGGCTTTCCACGTGGCAACCGAACGTGCCGCGCCCATGATGGTTCTTGCCGTGCACATCGTTGGCGACCGCGCCGCCCAGGGTGACGAAGCGGGTGCCGGGCGTGACGGGGAGGAAGAAGCCGTGCGGCGCACAATGATCGATGATCCGGTGCAGCATGACGCCGGCCTCGGCTTCCAGCACGCCGGTCTCGGGGTCGAAGGCGACGATCCGGTTCAGGCAGCGCATGTCAGCCAGAAGGCCCGCATCATTGTGGCAGCTGTCGCCGTAGGAGCGGCCGTTGCCGAAGGCGAGCAGCGCGCCGGGCGCGGCATGGGCCATGTCGGCAAGCGCCGTCCGCCCGTCGACGCCAAGGCGCGCATGGCGTTCGATGCGGCCGAAGCTGGCGAAGTCACCAGGCATCGAGGTCGATCATGCCGGCCAGGAACATGAGCGCCGCGCCGCAGGCGATCATGATCTGGCTGCGCCAGTCGGTGGCGATGAACACGACCGGATCGTCGTTGAACTCGCGCCGGCGCGCCAGGATCCACACGCGCATGACCAGATAGAGCACCAGCGGACAGATCGGCCAGATCATCCAGGGGTGGTCGTAGAGCTGATAGACGGCCGAACTGTCCAGATAGAGCGCCAGCACGACGATCGCCGAAAAGCCCGACGCCATGCCGGCCTGGGCGATGACGTCCTTGTCCTCGGGCCGATAGCCCCGGCCCGAAAGGCGCTGCTTTTCGGACAGTTTGGCGTGATCGAGTTCGACGTAGCGCTTGACCAGGGCCAGCGACAGGAAGAAGAACACCGAAAAGGCGAGCAGCCAGTAGGAAGGCTCGGCGCCGACCGCCGCCATGCCGGCGATGATGCGCACCGTGTAGAGCCCGGCGAGCGTCAGCACATCGAGCAGCAGCCAGCGCTTGATCTTCAGCGAATAGGCCGAGGTGGCGACGAAATAGAGCGCGAGCACGAGGCCGAACTGCCACGGCAGCGCGCCCGCGATCAGAACCGAAAAGGCCATCAGGCCGAAGGCGATCTTGATCGCGGTCGCCGGATCGATGCGCCCGGCGGCCAGCGGCCGATGCCGCTTGGTCGGGTGCGCGCGATCCATCGACAGGTCGAAAAGGTCGTTGAAGATGTAGACCGCCGAGGCGAGGAAGCTGAAGGCGAGGAAGGCGCCGGCGAGCTGCATTATCGTGACCGGCACGAACACCGTATGGGCCAGCACGGCCGGCACCGCGATCAGCACGTTCTTGGACCATTGATGGACCCGCAGCATCCTGAAAACGTCGAACAGGCTCAGCGGGCCCTGGTCGAGCAGGATCGCGCCGCCATGATTGTCGGCCCAGTGGCGCGCCTGGGCATCGGGCGCGACGACATAGGCCCGCCGCGCCGCCTCGAAGATCGCCACATCGTCACCGCTGTTGCCGATATAGTCGAAGCCCGCCTCGCCATAGGTCCCGGCGAGCCGATCGCGCTTGGCGTGCGACTTCAGGTTCCGGTCCGGCGTCGAGCCGAACACGCGGTCGAACAGGCCCAGATGGCACGCGATCTCGTCCGCCTTGTCCTGCGCGCTGGCGGTGGCCAGCACGATCGTGCGGCCGCGGCGCTTTTCCTGCCGCACGAAGGCAACCACCTCCGGACGGTATCCGAGCGTCGCCGGATCAATGTCGACGCGGCCGAACACCTCGTGCTTGAGGCGGGCCTTGCCGGCGAGCAGCCAGACGGGAAGCAGCAGGACGTAGAACGGGTTGGCGCGCACCAGCCGGAACACGCATTCCCAAAGCAGGTCGCCGGCGATCAGCGTGCCGTCCAGATCGACGGCAAGAGCGATTGCAGTGTCGTCAACGCGCGCGTCCATGTCCGTCCCCGCTGCCTGTCGGTGCCACAAAAGCGCACACTAGTCCGCAGGCCATGCAAAAGCGGTGAACGGCTTGGGTTAACGCAAAGCGGGCACGCATCTATCGGCATCGATGGTTAGCGGGGCGTGAAACCGCCCCGGCGCATTTGCCTCAAATGCGGCCCGGCGGACGGGCCTCAGCGGCCGATGACCGCGCTTCCGCCCACCAGCTCCAGGCGCTCATGGCCGGCCAGGGCCGCCCGATCGCCGTTGGGCAGGGTGATGAAGCAGCCCGCCGCGCAGAACGAGACGGTCTGGCCCGCGCCGACGACAAGCTCGCTCTTGAGCCCGTCCTGCGTCACGATGAGCGTGGCCGGCCCGCCGTTCTGGTTGGTGACCGAGGCGGCCCAGGCGGCGCCCGCGCCCGCGCACACCAAGCACATGGCGGCGCAAGCCGGCGCGCGCGCGAGACGGGCGATGTGCGGCAAACCGGTCATCTGGTGATCGTAACGCGCAACGGCGCCCCGCTCAATCCTCTTCGGGCCGCCGCGCGCCGCCCGTTTCGATCGCATCGAAACCGTCGGTGCGCGGCGCCACCGGCAAAATGTCGGTTTCCGGCCGCATCATGCGCACATTGACGTCCCGCTGCGGGAACGGGATCTCGATGCCCGCGGCACGGAAGCGTTCGACGATGGCCATGCGCAGTTCGGTGCGCACCGTCAGCCCGTAGCCGATGTCGGCCAGGAAGGCATAGAGCGTGAAATCGAGCGAGGAGGCGCCGAAATCGTCGAACGACACGAACGGTTCGGGATTGCCCAGGATGCGCGGATGGTCGGCCGCTATATCGAGCAGCATGTCGCGCACCTTTTGGGGATCGCTCGCATAGGAGACGCCGACCGAAATCGTCACCCGGCCCAGCGTGTTGCGGTGCATCCAGTTCGAGACCGGCTGGTTGATCAGGTCGGAATTGGGCAGGATCAGCGTCTTGCGGTCGAAAAGTTGGATCTCGGTGGCGCGCACCGAAATGTTGGTGACCGTGCCCGTATAGCCGCCCGCCTCGATGATGTCGCCGGTCTTGAACGGCCGCTCGGCAAGCAGGATCAGGCCCGACACGAAGTTGGAGACGACGTTCTGCAACCCGAAGCCGATGCCCAGCGACAGCGCCCCGGCGACCAGCGCGAGCTGGCTCAGATCGAAGCCGGCCGCCGAAACGCCGACGAGCGCGGCAACCGCGATGCCCAGATAGCCGATCGAGGTCCTGATGGAGTTGCGCAGTCCGCCGTCGACGCGGCTGCGTTCGAGCACGTTCCCGTCCAGCCAGCGCGTGAAGCGCCGCGTCAGCGCGTAGCCGGCAAGGAACAGGACAAGGCCGGCGAAGATCGAGGTCAGCGAGATCGAGATCGATCCGACCGGTATGTCGGTGAACAGGCGCAGGCCCACGGCCTGGATTTCCGGCCAGCGAAAGCCCCACAGCATCGCCAGCACGGGCAGGCCGATGACGAAGACGACGACCGTCAGCGTGATCCCCAGCGCCAGGCCGGCCTGATCGATCGCCGTCTCCGACAGATCGAGCCGGGCCGAAAGCGCCTTTCCGGGGCGCGATTCGGCAAAGGCATGGTCGGAGGCAAGTGCCTGCGCGGCGCGATAGCCCAGATAGATCGTCGCCAGCACCGCGCCGGTCAGCACGATCTGCTGGGCGGCGAACCGGGCAAAGCCGATATAGCCGGCAAGGGCCGCAACGATCAGCAGGGCGCCGAGCGCGACCAGCGGCCATTTCACCCAGCCCGGCCAGGGCCACGGCGCGGACGGCGCCCCTGCATCCGCTTCGGCCGCGGCCGGCAGCGGGCGGATGAATGCGATCACCACGAGAAGCGCGCCGACGGCCAGGCTGGCGACGAGGCTGCGGGCGATCGTGATCGGCAGCGACGCGCCGACGATGTCGTTGATCTGGGCCAGCACGAGGTCGACCACCGTGACGACGGCCATGGCGACGACGAAGACCTTCAGCGCGGCGGCGGCCTGGTCCGTCACCGCGATCAGCCGCCAGTGGGGTTTTGCGGGGGCGAACACCGCTTCGGCCAGGCGCCAGACGAGCAGCACCGCCGCAAGCCCCATGAGGAGCCGCGACAGGATCGCGAAGATGTCCGGCCGCAGCAGGCTGGCCTGGTCGAGCGCGAACAGGCACAGCGCCAGGAAGGCCCACAGGGCCAGCGTCGGGACGAGCGTATACCAGAACGCGTTCGTCATGCGCGCGAACGCGGCCGGCCGGGCGCGGCCTTCGGGCCGCGCGATCCAGGGCCCGACCGTCCGCCGCAGGACCGTCGCCAAAAGCACGGCCAGTGCCAGGATCGCGATGACCGCGACGATGACGAGCCGCTGCTTGGTGCGCCAGGTGAAGTCGGCCCAGGAGGACACGCGCCTTTCGAGCGCGGACATCCGGTCGGCGAGGTCGGCGAGCAGTTCCGGCCCGAACGCCTGGGTGATCTCGTAGCGCCGCGACAGGGTTTCGGTGAACAAGGTCCGGCGGCGCTCGGTGATGCGGTCGACGGCCGCGCGGGCCGCGATCGATTCGCCTTCGAGGCGCGCGATCAGCGCGTTGATCGATATCCTTTCGGCGCTCAGCGCCTCCCTTTCGGCGGCGAGCGTCTCCGGCTCGCTTTCCGGGGGCGCCGGGCCGAGTTGGTCGAGCCGCGCGCGAACCTCGCCGAGCCTGGGGGTCAGCGCGATGCCGGCCGCCAGCAGGTCGGCCTGTAGCGCGTTGAGGCCGGCGGCGATCTCGGCCAGCCCGGCATCGTCGTTCAGGCGCGCCTCGATACCGCCGACAAGCCGTTCGACATCGCCCGCCAGAAGCCGGACCGCCATCTCGTGGTCCGGGCCGACGGGTCGCGCGGAAGCGGGCATGGCCGCAACGCACAGAACACACAGGAGAAATATCCAACGCGCGGGGTTCATGCGGCAGCCATAGCATATCCCTGCCGTTTCGAAAGACGGCTTGACGGGAGAGCCAGGTCGGGGAAACGTCAGCATGGGGCGATTTTCCGCAATGCGGCGCGGCACGGGTGTCGCACAGTGCGGGCCCCGACCGGAGACAAGCCCACCCATGGCGGACTATTCTGCCTACGCCATCGTCAGGAACGCCCTGTCCGGCAACCGGAACTGGAAGCCGGCATGGCGCAAGCCCGAGCCGAAGACGCGCTACGACGTGATCATTGTCGGCGGCGGCGGGCACGGCCTGTCGACCGCCTTCTACCTGGCCAGCGAATTCGGCATCCGCAACGCCGCCGTCCTCGAAAAGGGCTGGCTGGGCTCGGGCAATATCGGCCGCAACACCACGATCGTGCGCTCGAACTATCTGCTGGCGGCCAACACGCCCTTCTACGAGCATTCCATGAAGCTGTGGGAGACCCTGTCGCACGAACTCAATTACAATGTGATGTTCTCCCAGCGCGGCGTCATCAACCTGTTCCACACGCCCGCCCAGGAGGACGAGCACGCAAGGCGCGGCAACGCGATGATCCTGCAAGGGGTGGACGCGCGCTTCGTGCGCCCGCCCGAACTCAAGCGCCGCGTGCCGGCGCTGAACCTGACCGGCTCATCGCGCTTTCCGATCCTGGGCGGGCTGGAACAGCCCCGCGCCGGCACCGCCCGGCACGATGCGGTCGCCTGGGGCTATGCGCGCGCCGCCGACCGGCGCGGCGTCGACATCGTCGAGAATTGCGCGGTGACCGGTTTCGTGCGCGACGGCGACCGGGTGACCGGCGTCGAGACGACGCGCGGCCGCATCCATGCGCCCAAGGTGGCGGTCGCGGTCGCCGGCTCGACCTCCCGTGTGATGGCGCTGGCGGGCGTCGAGCGCCTGCCGATCGAAAGCCATGTGCTTCAGGCATTCGTCACCGAAAGCGTCAAGCCGTGCCTCGACACCGTCGTCACCTATGGCGGCGGGCACCTTTACATCTCCCAGTCCGACAAGGGCTCGCTCGTCTTCGGCGGCGATATCGACGGCTACAACTCCTACGCCCAGCGCGGCAATCTGCCGATCGTCGAGGATGTGATGAGCGAGGTGCTGGACCTGTTCCCCGCCTTCGCGAAACTCAGGCTGCTGCGCTCGTGGGGCGGCGTGATGGACATGTCGATGGACGGCTCGCCCATCATCGCCAGGGGCCCTCTGCCCGGCCTCTATCTGAACGCGGGCTGGTGCTATGGCGGCTTCAAGGCAACGCCCGCCTCGGGCTGGTGCTTCGCCCACACGATCGCCAAAGACGCCCCGCACCCCCTGAACGCGCCCTTCACGCTCGACCGCTTCCACCGCGGTCATGTGATCGACGAGAAGGGCCAGGGGGCGACGCCGTGGCGGCATTGAGCATGGTGAGCATTCTTTTCCCTTGCCCTTCGAGGCGCGCATCCCATCCCCTCATCGCAAGGGGCGACGCCGAGCTTGCCGAAGCGGAGCCTCGAAGGGCAAGGGATGGGATGCCCATACCTCGGGGTGAGGGAAACGCATGATCATACCCTGCCCGTTCTGCGGTCCGCGCGATCTGGCTGAATTCGCCTATTGCGGCGACGCGCACGGTCTGGCCGCCCGGCCCGACCAGGGTTCGGACGACCGGGCCGCCTGGAACGGCTATGTCTACGACCGGACCAATCCGGCCGGCGATCATGCCGAAATCTGGCAGCATGCGGGCGGCTGCCGGAGACATCTGCGCGTCGTGCGCAACACGGTGACGCATGAGATTTCCAAGGTGGTCATGCTCGGGCCGGGAGCGATGAAATGACGAGCTTCCGGCATCCCGAGGGCGGCACGGCGATCGACCGCGACGAAACGGTCGGCTTCGCCGTCGACGGCAAGCGGCATTTCGGCCTCAGGGGCGACACACTGGCCTCGGCGCTGCTGGCCAACGGCGTCTCCATCGTGGGCCGCTCGTTCAAATATCACCGCCCGCGCGGGGTGATGGCCGCCGGCGTCGACGAGCCCAACGCGCTGTTCACCGTCATCAGGGACGGCGTGCGCGAACCCAATGTGCGCGCCACCGAGATCGAGATTTTCGACGGGCTCGCCGTCGAGAGCCAGAACCGCTGGCCGTCGCTCGACCATGACCTGATGGCGGTCAACCAGCTTGCCGGCAAGGCGCTCGCGGCGGGCTTTTACTACAAGACCTTCATGGGCCCGGCGATCGGCCCGCTCAGGGGCACCCGCTTCTGGATGATGTGCGAGCATGTCATCCGCCGCGCCGCCGGCCTCGGCCGGCCCGGCACGGCGCCCGACGAAAGCCGCTATGAGCGCATGAACGCCTTCTGCGATGTGCTTGTCGTGGGCGGCGGCATGACCGGACTTCGACAAGCGCTTGAAGCGGCCAGGACCGGCAAACGCGTCATCGTCTGCGAGATCGAGCCCCGCTGGGGCGGCGGCGCAAACCGCGAAAAAGAATCCGAAATCAGCCAGATCACCGATTCGCTTGAATCGATGCCGCACGTCACCATGCTCGCCCGCACCACCGTCTGGGGCTTTTATGACGGCAACGTGCTGGCCGCCGTCGAGCGGGTCACAGATCACCTGAAGGCGCCGCCCGCGGGCGCGCCGCGCCATCGACACTGGGTGGTCCGCGCCGGCCATGTGGCGCTCTGTACCGGCGCTCTGGAACGGCCGCTGGTCTTTGCCGGCAACGACCGGCCGGGCGTGATGCTGGCCGATGCCGGCCGGCGCTACGCCGCCGGTTACGGCGTGCTGCCGGGCCGGCGCCCGGTGATCTTCACCAACAATGATTCGGCCTATGCGGCGGCGGTCGCGCTGCGCAAGGCCGGCGCCGTCATCGGCGCCATCGTCGATATGCGCCCCGCGATCGGCGCCGCCGCGCAGCGCCTCGCCGACCGCGCCGGCGGCAAGCTGATGGTCGGCCATGCGGTGATCGGCACCAGGGGCGCCAGGGGCATCCGGTCCGTTTCGATCGCCCGTTTCAATGCCGAAACGCAGAGCTTTCCGGGCGGCGCCGCAGAGATCGAATGCGACGCGCTTTTGATGTCCGGCGGCTGGTCGCCGGTCGTGCATCTGGCCAACCAGGCCGGCGCC
>NZ_CFIFWG010000085.1:0-8736 GCF_984466335.1 Roseitalea sp.
ACTCACCTACATCACCCGCGCGGTCCCGCTCTATGAAGTGCTGAACGAAGAGGGGCTCGCGCTGATCGAGGCCAATGCCGACAGGGTTCTGGAGGAGATCGGCATCGAGTTCCGCGAGGATGCCGAGGCTCTGGCGCTGTGGAAGGAAGCCGGCGCCGACGTCAGGGGCGAGCGCGTGCGCTTTCCAAGGGGGCTGTGCCGCGACCTTCTGAAGACGGCGCCGCCGGTCTTCACCCAGCATGCGCGCAATCCGGCGCGCTCGGTCCAGATCGGCGGCGATGCGACCGTGTTCGCGCCGGTCTACGGCCCGCCCTTCGTGCGGGGCCTTGACGGCGAGCGGCGCTACGCGACGATCGACGACTTCCGCAACCTCGTCCGGCTCGCCTACATGGCGCCGTCGCTGCATCATTCGGGCGGCACTGTGTGCGAGCCGGTCGACGTGCCCGTCAACAAGCGTCATCTGGACATGGTCTACAGCCACATCCGCTTTTCGGACAAGCCGTTCATGGGCTCGGTCACCGCGCCCGAACGCGCCGAGGACAGCGTGGCGATGGCCAGGATCGTCTTCGGCGAGGCTTTCGTGGACGCCAATTGCGTGCTGATCAACCTGATCAACGCCAATTCGCCCATGGTGTTCGACGGCACCATGCTGGGCGCGGCCAAGGTCTATGCGCGCGCGACCCAGGCCTGCATCGTCTCGCCCTTCATCCTGGCCGGCGCGATGAGCCCGGTCACCGTCGCCGGCACGCTGACGCAGATCCTCGCCGAGGTGCTCGCCGGCGCCGCCTTCACCCAGCTTTGCCGGCCCGGCGCGCCGGTCGTCTTCGGCACGTTCGCCGCCTCGATCTCGATGCAGTCGGGCGCGCCGACCTTCGGCACGCCCGAGCCCTCGCTCGTCTCCTACGGCGCGGCGCAACTGGCCCGGCGCGCCGGCCTGCCGTTCCGCACGGGCGGCTCGCTGTGCGGCTCCAAGCTGCCCGACGCGCAGGCCGCGCACGAAAGCGCGAACACGATCAACATGACACTTCTGGCGGGCACCAACTTCGCCCTGCATGCGGCCGGATGGCTGGAGGGCGGCCTTGTCGCCTCGTTCGACAAGTTCATGATCGATGTCGACCAGCTCGGCGTGATGCAGGCGATGAGCCGCGGCGTGGACCTGTCGCAGAACGGCCAGGCGCTCGATGCGATCGCCGAGGTGGGGCCGGGCAGCCACTATCTGGGCTGCGCGCACACCCAGAGGAATTTCCAGACCGCCTTTTATCGCTCGACGGTCGCCGACAACAATTCCTTCGAGCAGTGGCTGGCCGAGGGCGGCAAGCGCGTCGAGGAGCGGGCCAACCAGCGCTGCCGCGACTGGCTGGCCGCCTATGAGGCGCCGGCGCTCGATGCGGCCATCGACGAGGCGTTGCAGCTCTTCATGCTGCAAAAGAAGGACTCGATGCCCGACGCCTTCGGCTGAAGCGAGCCCGGTTCGGCCAGGGAGACAGGCGCGGGGCGGAAGGTGGGGCGGATCATCCACGATGCGGTCTGGCGGGTCGGGCGGTGAGCCGCCATGCCCGTCGTCTGCGCGCGCGCCAGCTTTCCGCAGGTCCCGGTTCAGACTTGCTTAATGTCTCATCAACCTGCTGGTAACGATGTGCGGCTAATCATGGGCGCCGAGGCGCCGTGACGCCTTTCGGCCTCCGGATCAGGTACTGCGTACCGGAGTTTCCGTCCCGGCTCGGGCCCGTGTCGGGGTTCTTGTATCGGGGCGCGGCCACATCGCCTGAAGCGTACCGGCCATATGCGGCGCTTTTCTTTTCCTCCGACTGGCTCTAGAGCCTTTCATGCTTGTATGGAAACAGTTCTGTTTTGCGGTCGGCGTGATGATCCGGCAGGAGAGACGCGCAGCGCGTAGCCGCGCTACGGGCAAGCGGCTCGACGCACCGGGCGTCCGCCGCCCGAAAATCCACCCGAACCGGCTTGGGCGCTTCAAGTTGCCGGTCGCGGCAAGCCGCGACCGGTGGGCCGGGGCTTTTTGCGGCAAATCCATCGGACCGCTGCTTGCCCGGACGACCAGTCCGTGCTGCGCAGCGTTCCTCGACCTTGCCGCAAAACCCCTCCGGCAGTACGATTCCATCCAAGCATGAAAGGCTCTCGCTCTCCTGCCATGACCGAGGCGATCATGTTCCAGGGCACCGGGTCCGATGTCGGCAAGTCGGTGCTGGTCGCCGGCCTGTGCCGGCTGTTCGTGCGGCGCGGGCTGGCCGTGCGGCCGTTCAAGCCGCAGAACATGTCGAACAATGCCGCCGTCGCCGACGATGGCGGCGAGATCGGGCGGGCGCAGTGGTTGCAGGCGCTGGCGTGCGGCGCTCCCGCGTCGATCCACATGAACCCGGTTCTGCTCAAGCCGCAAAGCGACAATGGAAGCCAGATGGTTGTGCACGGCAAGGTGGCCGGCATCGCCCGCGGCGCCGACTACAAGCGCCACAAGCCCCGCCTGATGGGCGCGGTGCTGGAGAGTTACGAACGGCTCGCCGCCCAGGCCGATCTCGTGCTCGTCGAGGGCGCCGGCTCGCCCGCCGAGATCAATCTGCGCGCCGGCGACATCGCCAATATGGGCTTCGCCACGCGCGCGCGCGTGCCCGTCGTGCTGGTCGGCGACATCGACCGGGGCGGCGTGATCGCTTCGCTGGTGGGAACCCACGCCGTTCTCGCCCCCCCGGATCGGGCGGCGGTGATCGGCTATCTGATCAACAAGTTCCGCGGCGAGGTGTCGCTGTTCGATGACGGGCTCGAAGCGATCGGGCGCTTCACCGGATGGCCGTCGTTCGGCGTCGTTCCCTGGCTGGAGGCGGTGCGGCGCCTTCCGGCCGAGGATTCGGTGGCGGTCGACAGGACCGGCGGCAGGGCCGGCGGCGCGCTCACGGTCGCGGTGCCGGTCCTGGGCCGAATCGCCAATTTCGACGATCTCGACCCGCTGGCCGCCGAACCGGACGTCGATGTGGTGATGGTGCGGTCCGGCGAATCGATCCCGTCCGATGCGGACGTGATCGTGCTGCCCGGCTCCAAGTCGACGATTGCCGATCTGCGCGCGCTCGACCGCAATGGCTGGCGCGGCTCGATCCGCGCGCACGCGCGGCGCGGCGGCCACGTCATCGGCCTGTGCGGCGGCTACCAGATGCTCGGGCGCGCCGTGCGCGATCCGGCGGGCATAGAGGGCGCGCCGGGCGAGGCCGAGGGTCTCGGCCTGCTCGACATCGAGACGGTGATGAGCTCCGGCAAGACGGTGCGCAACGCGCAAGCCCGCTCGATCCGGTTCGGGGCGCCCCTTGCCGGCTACGAGATCCATCTGGGCGAGACGACGGGTCCCGACTGCGCCCGCCCGGTCGCCATGATCGGCGATCGGCCCGATGGCGCGACATCGCCCGACGGACGGGTGTTCGGCACCTATCTGCACGGGCTGTTCGACGGCGGGCCATTTCGCCAGGCCTTTCTGGGGCAGTTCGGCATAAAGGCCGAGGCGGTCGATCATCGCGCGCGTGTCCTTGCCGCCCTCGATTCGCTGGCCGATGCGCTGGAGGCGGTGGTCGACGCCGATGCGATGCGCGCCGCCGCCCGATCGTTCCGGGCTCGGCGGGGAACCGCCGAATTGCGTTGACTTGGGGTCTTCGGCCCGCCTAACCTGACCGGACCGATCGGTTCCGCCAAGCCCGTGGCGCGGCGGACGAAAAGGGAATGCGACGGGCGGACCCAAGCCGGGCGCTTCAATCGCAGCCGACCCCGCGACTGTATGATGGCGCGGACGTCCTTCGCCGCTTTGCGGCGGCCACTGGCGCAAGCCGGGAAGGCTGGACGATCCGATGCGGTTCCGACCGCGCCGCCATGAGCCAGGAGACCTGCCGATCGCGACGAAACCTCACGGGACGGGCGTTCCCGGAATGGCCAGACACGCGCAGCGCCGGGCCGGCATCGCCGCCCGCGGCGGGCTTTCCGGTCCATTCCCCGACACCCGGTCCGCCATGGCAGGAAGGCCGCGCGGGAACCATGGACGACACCGAACTTGGCGATGGCGCGACACTCGTGCTCGGCGGCGCGCGTTCGGGCAAGTCCGTCTTCGCCGAGCGGCTCGTGGCCGGCACCGGCCTGACGCCCGTCTATATCGCCACCGCGCAGGTTTTCGATGCGGAGATGGGCGCGCGCATCGCCCGTCACCGCGCCCGGCGCGGCGCCCGCTGGCGCCTCGTCGAGGCGCATGACGACCTGGAAGGGGCGCTCGCGCGCGAGGCGGCGCCGGGCAGCGCGGTGCTGGTCGACTGCCTGACGCTCTGGGTCACCAATCTGATGCTCGCCGAGGCCGATCTTCATGCGCGGTTCCTCGCGCTCTTGGACGCGCTGGCCGCGCTGGATAGCCCGGTTGTGCTGGTGTCCAACGAGGTGGGGCTCGGCATCGTGCCCGACAATGCGATGGCGCGCGATTTCCGCGACCATGCCGGCCGGCTCAACCAGGAAGTGGCCGCCCAGGCGGCCGCGGTCTTTTTCGTGGCGGCGGGTTTGCCGCTCAAACTCAAGGGGTGAAGGATGCTCAACGAGAAGATACCGGCGACGGTCATCACCGGCTTTCTGGGCGCTGGCAAGACGACGATGATCCGCAGCATGCTGCACAATGCGAACGGCAGGCGAATCGCCCTGATCATCAACGAGTTCGGCGATCTGGGCGTCGACGGCGAGGTGCTGAAGGGCTGCGGCGTCGACACCTGCACCGAGGACGACATCGTCGAACTGACCAATGGCTGCATCTGCTGCACGGTGGCCGACGATTTCGTGCCGACCATGACCGCGCTGCTCGAACGCGATGTCCGCCCCGATCATATCGTCATCGAAACGTCCGGTCTGGCGCTGCCGCAGCCGCTGGTCGCGGCCTTCAACTGGCCCGACATCAAAACGCAGGTCACCGTCGACGGCGTTGTCACGGTGATCGATGCGGCGGCGGTCGCCGAGGGCCGGTTCGCATCCGACCATGACGCGCTCGACGCCCAGCGCCTGGCCGATGAGACCCTCGACCATGAAAGCCCGCTCGAAGAGCTGTTCGAGGACCAGATCCGCGCCGCCGACATGGTCGTTCTGAACAAGGCCGATCTGGTCGACGACCATGCGCTCGACGCCGTGCGCATGAATGTGGCCGGCCAGGTGGAAAGACCGCTCAAGGTGATCCATGCCAGCCACGGCAACCTGCCGGTCGAGGTGCTGCTCGGGCTTCGATCGGCGACCGAGGACCAGATCGCGATGCGCAAGTCGCACCATGAACTCCATCACGCCGACGGCCATGCGCACGACCATGACGATTTCGACAGTTTCGTGGTCGAGGCGGAGGCCGTCCGCGATCCCGACGGGTTCGTCGCCGGCCTCAGACGGGTGATCGCCGATCATGACGTGCTGCGCGTCAAGGGGTTCTGCGCGGTGCCCGGAAAACCCATGCGGCTCGTCGTGCAGGCCGTCGGCCAGCGCATCGAAACCTATTTCGACCGGCCCTGGGCGGCGGACGAAACGCCTTCGACGCGGCTGGTGGTGATCGGCCTGCACGATATGGACGAGGCGGCGATCGCCGATGCGGTGAAGGCGGCGACCTAAGGTGTCGTCGACCCGAACCCCCCTTTGTCGGCGCAGCCGACAAAGGGGGGTGCTCGAACGTTGCGAAGGGCATATCTGAATGCACCTGCTGCTGGCCCGGAAAGGCGCGCTGACCGACGGCGAGGGCGAGGCGGTCGATCTCGGCCAGACGCCGGGCGATGTGTGCGTGCTTTCGGCGGCGGACACCGAACTGGCGAGCCTTGCGGCCGCTCACCGCGCGCGGGGGGGCGGGCCGTCGCTGCGGCTCGTCAACCTGACGCAGGTGCGCCATGCCATGTCGGTCGACACCTGGATCGAGCGGACGGGGCGGCACGCAAGGTTGGTCGTCGCGCGGCTGCTCGGCGGGGTGTCCTACTGGAACCATGCGGTCGAGGCGCTGCGCGCGGCGGCGGGCGCGTACGGGTTCGCGCTGGCGCTGCTGCCGGGCGACGACCGGTCCGACCCGGCGCTCGATCCGTTCTGCACGGTGCCCGCCGCAGACCGCGGCCGGCTCTGGGCGTTCCTGCGCGAGGGCGGGCCGGACAATGCGGCGGCCTTTCTGGCCGGGTGCGCCGATCTGTCGGCGGGTCGTCCGGTTATGGGCGAGGCCGTGCCCCTGCTGAAGGCGGGCGTTCTGGAACTCCCCCTCTCTGTGCCTGGCGGGACATCTCCCCCAAAAGGGGGGAGGGCGGGAGCCAGGTCTGCCCGTTCGCGCCCACTCTCCCCCCTTGTGGGGGAGATGTCGGCGAAGCCGGCAGAGGGGGGTGCCGGCATGGCTTGCCACGCCGGCATCATTTTCTACCGGGCGCTTGTCCAGTCGGGACAGACCGCGCCGGTCGAGGCGCTGGCCCGGGCGCTCGCCGAGCGCGGCATGGCGGTGACGCCCATCTTCGTTGCAAGCCTCAAGGACGATGTGTCCGTGGCGACGGTGATGCGCCTGTTCGAGGCCGACCCGCCCGATATCGTCATCAACATGACCGGCTTTGCCGTCTCGGCGCCGGGCGGGCGCCACGTGCCGACCGCGCTGGAAGCGACCGGCGCGCCGGTCTTGCAGGCGGTGCTGGCCGGCGCCTCGTGCGAGGCGTGGGCCGCCTCCAGCCAGGGCCTGACCGCGCGCGACCTGGCCATGAACGTCGCCCTGCCGGAGGTGGACGGGCGCGTGCTGTCGCGGGCGATCTCGTTCAAGGCCGCCGAGACCTGGGACGAGGCGACCCAATGCACCATCGTCGCGCACAGGCCGGTCCCCGACCGGATCGCCTTCGTCGCCGATCTGGCCGTGGGCTGGGCGCGGCTGCGGCGGACGCCGGCGTCCGGGCGGCGCGTCGCCATGGTGCTCGCCAACTATCCAAACCGCGACGGGCGGCTCGCCAACGGGGTGGGGCTCGATGCGCCCGCCGGCACGGTGGAAGCGCTGCGGGCGATGGGGCGGGCGGGCTACGATGTCGGCGAACCGCCGGCCGACGGCGATGCGCTGATCGCGCACCTGAAGGCGGGGCCGACCAACGCGACGGCCGATGGGCGCGCGGTCCGCGAGACGCTTTGCCTGAATCATTACAAGGCGTTCCTTGAATCGCTTCCCACGGCGATTCAGGATGCGGTCGTTGCCCGATGGGGCGCGCCGGAGGCCGACCCCTTCTTTCGGGACGGTGCGTTCGCCCTGCCGCTCGCGCGCTTCGGCAACGTGCTTGTCGGCATCCAGCCGGCGCGCGGCTACAATATCGATCCCAAGGACAGCTATCATTGCCCCGATCTCGTGCCCCCGCACGGCTATCTGGCCTTTTATGCCTTTCTGCGCACCCAGGCCGACGTGCACGCCGTTCTCCATATGGGCAAGCACGGCAATCTGGAATGGCTGCCGGGCAAGGCGCTGGCGCTGTCGGAGACCTGTTTTCCGGAAGCCGCGCTCGGCCCGCTGCCGCACATCTATCCGTTCATCGTCAACGATCCGGGCGAGGGCACCCAGGCCAAGCGGCGCGCGGCGGCCGTCATCATCGATCATCTGACCCCGCCGCTGACCCGCGCCGAGAGCTACGGCCCGCTCAAGGATCTCGAAGCGCTGGTCGACGAATATTACGAGGCGGCGGGCAACGATCCGCGCCGGCTCACGCTCTTGAAGGCCCGCATTCTCGACCTGGTGCGCGATATCGGGCTCGACCGGGACGCCGGCATTGCCCGTGGCGAGGCGGACGATGCCGCGCTCGAAAAGCTCGACGCCTATCTGTGCGATCTGAAGGAGATGCAGATCCGCGACGGGCTGCACGTCTTCGGCAAGGCGCCCGAGGGCCGGCTTCTGACCGATCTGGTCGTGGCGCTGGCCCGTGTCCCCTCGACAGGCTGGGGATCGGCCGCGCATGAGAGCCTGCACCGGGCGATCGCGGCGGATGCCCTTTCACCTCATCGTGCGCCTGTCGAAGGGCGAGGCGAAAGGGCAGGCCCGCCCCTTCGACAGGCGCACGATGAGGGCTCGCCGTCGGCCTTCGATCCCCTCGATTGCGCCATGGCCGAACCCTGGACCGGCCCGAGGCCGGCGATCCTGGCGGGCGTTTCCGGCGATCCCTGGCGCAGCAATGGCGATACGGTCGAACGGATCGAACGGCTCGCCGCGCAACTGGTCGACGGCGCGGTCGAATGCCCGCCGGGCTGGGCGCGCGCGCGCGCCGTGCTCGGCCGGATCGAAGCCGAACTCAGGCCGGCGGTCGAAGCGTGCGGCCCCGCCGAGATCGACGGCGTTTTGACCGCGCTCGACGGCCGGTTCGTCGAACCGGGTCCGTCGGGCGCGCCGACGCGCGGGCGCCCCGACGTCCTGCCCACGGGCCGCAACTTCTTTTCGGTCGACAGCCGCGCCGTGCCGACCGAGACCGCCTGGGAGCTTGGCCGGAAATCCGCCGATCTTCTGGTCAGGCGCCATGTGCAGGACCATGGCGACTGGCCGACATCGCTGGGGCTGACCGCTTGGGGCACCTCGAACATGCGCACGGGGGGCGACGACATCGCCCAGGCCATGGCGCTGATCGGCGCCAGGCCGGTCTGGGACGGCGCCTCGCGGCGCGTCACCGGCTATGAGATCGTCGCGCCGGTGGCGCTCGGCCGGCCGCGCGTCGACGTCACCTTGCGCGTCTCGGGCTTCTTCCGCGATGCCTTTCCCGA
>NZ_CFIFWG010000085.1:8746-12813 GCF_984466335.1 Roseitalea sp.
GACCAGATCGCCCTGTTCGACCGGGCCGTGCGGGCCGTCGGCGCGCTGGATGAGGATGCGGCCGACAATCCGATCGCCGCGCGGATGCGGGCCGAACGGGCAAGGCTCATGGCCGACGGCGCGCCTGAGGAGGACGCGGCCCGGCGCGCCGGCTACCGCGTGTTCGGCTCCAGGCCCGGCGCCTATGGCGCGGGCCTTCAGGCGCTGATCGACGAGAAGGGCTGGCAAGACAAGGCCGACCTGGCCGAAGCCTATCTGGTCTGGGGCTCTTATGCCTATGGCGCGGGCGCCGAGGGCACGGCCGAGCGCGCCATGCTCGAAACGCGCCTGTCGTCGGTCCAGGCGGTGGTCCAGAATCAGGACAATCGCGAGCACGACCTTCTGGACAGCGACGATTACTACCAGTTCGAGGGCGGAATGACCGCGGCCGTCGAAACGCTCAAGGGTGCGCGCCCCACCGTCTATCACAACGATCATTCAAGGCCCGAGCGGCCGGTCGTCCGCACGCTCGAAGACGAGATCGGCCGCGTGGTGCGCGCGCGCGTGGTCAACCCCAAATGGATCGCCGGCGTCATGCGCCACGGCTATAAGGGCGCCTTCGAGATGGCCGCGACGGTCGACTATATGTTCGCCTTCGCCGCGACGACAGGCGCGGTGCGCGACCATCATTTCGACGCGGTCTATCAAGCCTATATGGTCGATGATACGGTGCGCGGCTTCATCGCCGACAAGAACCCCGACGCGCTCGCCGAAATGGCCGACCGGCTGTCGGAAGCGATCGCGCGCGGCCTGTGGACGCCGAAGTCCAATTCGGCGCGCTTTGATCTTGAACGGATAGCCGGAGGAGCACGATGAACCAGATCGACGATCACGAGCATGACAATGAGCGCCATGCCGAGAAGATGGCCAAGAAGAAGGCCGCGCGCGACAAGATCATGGCCACCAAGACCGAGGAAAAGGGCCTGATCATCGTCCATACCGGCAAGGGCAAGGGCAAGTCGACCGCCGCCTTCGGCATGATCTTCCGGCATATCGCCCATGGGCGCCGGTGCGCGGTCGTCCAGTTCATCAAGGGCGGCATGGCGACCGGCGAGCGCGACCTGATCGAGCGCCGTTTCGGCGATCTGTGCGCGTTCCACACGATGGGCGAGGGTTTCACCTGGGAAACCCAGGACAAGGCGCGCGACATCGAAATGGCCCGCGCGGCCTGGGAGAAGGCCAAGGCGCTGATCGCCGATCCCGAAAACAAGATGGTGCTGCTCGACGAGATCAACATCGCGCTGCGCTACGACTATATTCCGGTCGACGAGGTGGCCGCATTCCTGCGCGCGCGCAAGCCGGAGATGACCCACGTCGTGCTCACCGGCCGCAACGCCAAGAACGAACTGGTCGAACTGGCCGACCTCGTCACCGAGATGGAACTGGTCAAGCATCCGTTCCGGTCCGGCGTCAAAGCGCAGATCGGGGTGGAGTGGTAGGTTTGAGCCGCCGCTACGAGGTCGCCGTGATCGGCGCCGGCATGGTCGGCGTGTGCACGGCGATCGCGCTTGCCCGCGCGGGCGCCGATGTCGCCCTTGTCGACCGCCGCGCGCCCGGCCGCGAAACCAGCTACGGCAATGCCGGCATCATCCAGCGCGAGGGGGTGCATCCCTATCTGTTTCCGCGCAGCGTGTTCAAGCTCGTGGCTCATGCGCTCAACCGGCGCACCGACGCCCATTATCACCTTGCGTCGCTGGCGCATGTGGCGCCGTTCCTGTGGCGCTATCTGCGCGC
The DNA here is from genome assembly GCF_984466335.1 of Roseitalea sp. Taxonomy (NCBI): domain Bacteria; kingdom Pseudomonadati; phylum Pseudomonadota; class Alphaproteobacteria; order Hyphomicrobiales; family Ahrensiaceae; genus Roseitalea; species Roseitalea sp. The sequence goes on from NZ_CFIFWG010000085.1 coordinate 10,520, forward strand.
CTCGCGCCCCGATCGCGCACGGGCGAGCTATGAAGCCAGCATCCCGCTGTTCGCCGACTGCCTGACGGCGCACGGCGCCCTGGCGGCCGAGGCTGGCGCCGACCGTCTGCTGATCAGGAAGGGCTGGCTGCGCGTCCTGCGCAAGCAGGCCGCCCTGCGCGCCGTCGAGGGCGCGCTTGCCGACCTGCGGGGGCTCGGCCTGACCGTCTCAAGGCCGGGCGCCGACGCGCTGGCCGCGCTCGAACCGCACCTGAGGACGCACATGATCGCGGGCGCCGTCCATTATGAGGACCCCTGGACCTGCTCGGACCCCGGCGCGCTGGTCGCGGCCTATGCGGACCTGTTCGAGGCGCTCGGCGGCTCGATCGTCCGGGCCGGGGTGCGCGCGCTTGAAAAGGGCGGCCGGGGCTGGCGCGCCGTCACCGCGTCCGGGGCGGTTAAGGCCGACCGGACGGTGATCGCCGCCGGGCCCTGGTCCAAGGCGCTGCTCGACGCGCTCGGCCTGCGCCTGCCGATGGGCGTAAAGCGCGGCTATCACCGCCATTACGCGCCGCGCGGCAATGCTTGCCTGACGCGCCCCGTCGTCGATGGGGACCACGGCTTCGTGCTCGCGCCGATGGCGCGCGGCATCAGGATGACGAGCGGCGCCGAGTTCGCCCGGCTCGACGCGCCGCCCACGCCGGTGCAGCTCGACCGCGCGCTGGCGCCCGCGCGGCAACTGTTCGATCTGGGCGAGGCGGCCGACGAGGCGCCCTGGCTCGGCGCTCGGCCCTGCTTTGCCGACATGCTGCCCGTCATGGGGGAGGCGCCGGGCCTTGCCGGCCTGTGGGTCAATTTCGGCCATTGCCATCACGGCTTCACGCTGGGTCCTTCCGCCGGCCGCCTTGTGGCGTCCATGATGGCCGATGGAACGGCGGATTTCGACCCGGCGCCCTATGCCGCCGCGCGCTTCACGGGGCGGTGAAGGGCGCCGATTGGGCCATGGCGCGAATCCCTGTACTGTGGCGCTCCGGCCGGCCGCAGCGGAGGCGATCATGGCGAGGGGCATCATCGACACGATCAGAGCCATGCTGGGCCGCGAGCGCAATGTGCGGCTCGTCGCCAGCGACCCGGCGCTCACGGCCGAACTGCTGCTGCTGTTCCGGATGATTCTCGCCGACGGCAATGTCGCCGATGCGGAACTGGAGACGTTCAAGCGCATCTGCCGGCAGGCGTTCGGGCTCGATCCTGAGGCGATGGACGGCGTCTACCAATATCTTCACGACTATGCCTACGAGACGACCGACGCCCAATCGTCGGCGATCTTCCTTGAGATGCCGCTCGCCCGGCGCAAGGCGCTGCTCGACCATATGATCGCGATCGCCGAATCGGACCATGCGGTCAACGACAAGGAACTGCGTCTGCTCGAACGCACCGCCGACGCGCTGGGTTTCGACCTCAAGACATTGCCCGATGCGTGATGGCGCGATTTTCCGCGCCCGTGTCGCTCCGCCGATTGACCGGGCGGGTCGAAATCCATAACGTTTCGCCGTTGCCGGCAGTGCCATCTTCCATGGCCGAACGGTGTCCGGTCGCGCCGACCCAAGCCGGGGGCGCAAGGCCGGAGCTGCCGCGTGGATCGCCCCGTCGCTTGCGAGGGGGCAGGGCCTGTTGGTGACGCATGAAACGAACCGACAGGATGAACCCATGACCCGCTTCCGCCTCCCCCTTGCCGCTGCCTCGCTTGCCGCCGCCTCGTTCGCCGCCACCGCAGCGTTCGCCCATCCCGGCCATGTCGAGCAAGTCGCCGGCCATGCGCACTGGCTGGCCTGGGGTGCCGGCGCCGCCGCGCTCGCCATCGTCGCGGGCGCGCTCTTTTTCGGCCATCGCGCCGTGCTGCGGCGGAACCGCTGATGTTCGAAAACAAGGTGCCGGGCAAGCGCTACGGCATCATGATCTGCGGTCATGGCAGCCGCAACCGGAACGCGGTCGACCAGTTCGCGCGGCTCGCAGAGCGCATGCGCGAACGCTTTTCCGACGTGCCGGTCGACTATGGCTATCTCGAATTCGCCAACCCCGTGATCCACAAGGGGCTCGACGCGCTCAGGGCGCGCGGCGTCAACCATGTGCTTGCGGTGCCGGGCATGCTGTTCGCCGCCGGCCATGCCAAGAACGACATCCCGTCCGTGCTGAACGCCTATCGGGCGCGCAACCCTGACGTTGCGGTCGATTATGGCCGCGAACTGGGCGTCGACCTGCGCATGATCCGCGCCGCCGGCGCGCGCATCGAGGAAGCGCTGGAGGCGCGCGGGTGG
>NZ_CFIFWG010000086.1:0-12758 GCF_984466335.1 Roseitalea sp.
CAGGGCGGGGCCGCCGCCTCGCTGCCGCCTCTGGCCGGCCTGGAGGTCTGGCGGCAGGGTGTCAGCCCGTTCCTGTTCGGCACGGCCGTTGCCGCCATCGCCCTCATGCTCGCGGTCGCCGTCGAGGCCGGCCTTTACGCGCTGCGCGGCGGCGCGGGGACCCGGCACTCGGCGATCGCCGCCAGCGACGTGCACGGGGACGGCTGGTTCCGCCGCAATTTCGATGCGGGCTTTGACCGGTTCCGGCGCGGCCCGTTCGCCCGGCTGGTGCGCCTTGCCTATGACTGGCGCTACGTGTCGATCGCCATCGCCATCGGCCTGGTCATGGTGTTCGCCTGGGGCCTGCGCGCGGGCGGCCATGTCGGCTTCGTCTTCTTCCCCTCGCCGGAATCGGAAAACATTTCAGGGTCCGTGATCCTGCATCCGGGCACGCCCGAAGCCGAGGCGGTCGAAGCGGTGCGCGCCTATGAGGCGGCGCTGCGGCGCGCCGAGGCGAGCCTGACCAGGGCCAATGGCGAGAACCTAATCGAGGCCGTGTTCGTCACGCTCGGCTCGTCCGGCCGGGCACGGGGCGACAATCTCGCCCGGATCAAGGTGCAACTGACGATTTCCGAACGGCGCGCGATCCGCACGCCCGATATCGTCCGGGCCTGGCGGGCCGAAGCGCCCGACCTGCCGCAGGTGCGGCGCTTCGCGGTCCGGCAGGCGCGCGGCGGACCGCCCGGCGCGGACATCGATGTCGAGCTGCGCGGCCCGTCCATCGCCGTTCTCAAGGATGCAGCCATCGAGGTCACGCAGATCGTGGCCGCCATACCGGGCGTCACCGGCGTCGAGGACGATCTGCCCTTCGGCAAGCCCGAACTCGTCATGACGCTGACGCCCAGGGCCGCCGCGCTCGGCTTCACGCTCGATGCGGTGGGCACGCAGGTGCGCAACGCGATCGAGGGGACGGTGCCGCGGCGCTTTGCGCGCGGCAATGACGAGGTCGCCATCCGCGTCAGCCAGCAGACGGCCGGCCAGGGGACCGCGGCGCTGCGCTCGATGATGCTCACCGCGCCGTCGGGCAATCTCGTTCCGCTGACCGAAATCGTCACGCTGAGCGAGCAGCAGGGCTTTTCGGCGATCCAGCGCAAGAACGGCCAGACCACCATCTCGGTGACCGGCGAGATCGACGCGACGATCAACACCACCGACGGCGTCGTCGCGCAGCTCGTGGCGTCCGGCGCGCTCGATGCGGTGGCGCGCAAGCATGGCGTCGAATATGGCTTTGGCGGTCGCAGCCAGGAGCAGCGCGACGCGTTCGCCGACCTCGGCCTGGGCACGCTCGTCGCCCTGAGCGTGATCTATGTGATCCTCGCCTGGGTGTTCGGCAGCTATTTCCGCCCGTTCGCGGTGATGCTGATCATCCCGTTCGGCGTGGTCGGCGCCGTCGTCGGCCACTGGCTGATGGGCTACCAGCTCACCGTGCTGTCGATGATCGGCCTGCTCGGCCTTTCGGGAATCCTGGTCAACGATTCCATCATCCTCGTCTCCCGGCTCGAAGAGCGGCTGCGGGGCGGCGAGGACATTGGCCAGGCATGCGTCAATGCCAGTTGCGACCGTTTCCGGGCGGTGCTGCTGACATCGCTGACGACGATCGGCGGCCTGATCCCGCTGCTGTTCGAAACCTCGCTCCAGGCCCAGTTCCTGCTGCCGATGGCGATCACGATGGTCTTCGGCCTTGCGACCGCGACGGTGCTGGTGCTTTTCCTGGTACCGGTCTTCATCGGCATCGGCGAGGATATCCGCTCGACCCTCGTCGCGCTCTACGGCGACCGCGCGGGCCGGCCGCCCCGTCCCGGGATCGATCCCCGGCGCGCAGAGACTCAGTTCAGCGTCCGCACCGCGTTGGGAATATCGAGCGAGAAGGGCGGGATCAGCGCGCGCATCCGCTCGCCGTTCTCGCGCCGTATGACATAGTGCCCGACCATGGTGCCCGACGGCGTGTTCAACGGACAGCCCGATGTGTATTGAAAGCTGTCGCCCGGCGACAGGACCGGCTGCTCGCCGATCACCCCCGGACCGGCGACCTCCTCGACCGCGCCGATGGCGTTGGTGATCCGCCAGTAGCGGCTTTCGAGCTGGATCGTCTCGCGCGAATGGTTGGCGATCACCACCGTATAGGCCCAGAACCAGCGACCATCGTCCGGATCCGATTCCTGATCGAGGAAATCGGGCCGTACCGTGATTTCGATGCCGTCCGTGGTTTGGCGATACATGGCGTAAATGTAGCCAAACGGTCCCGCGCCGAAAAGGGCCGTCCCACGCGAATGTGTCCGCGCGTGATGATCGCGCGGCCGGTTGCGTCGTGACCTTGCGGCGGCGATGGCGTATGGGCGCGACAGGGCAAACTGCCGGTGAACCCATGCTCGACAACACTTTGCGTCCGAAGATCGATCCCCTGCTCGAACGGCTGGCGCGGCAAATGGCCCGTGGCGGCATCACGGCCAATCAGCTCACCTGGACCGGCCTTGCGATCGGTATCGCGGCTGCCGGTGCGATCGCCGTCCAATGGTACTGGCTCGGCCTGGTGCTGGCTCTGCTGAGCCGGCTGTGCGACGGCCTCGACGGTCCGGTGGCACGCCTGACCGGCAAGACGGACTATGGCGGCTATCTGGACATCGTGCTCGATTTCGCTTTCTACGGGGTCATCCCGGTCGGCTTCGTTCTGGCGGATCCGGCGGCCAATGCCGTTGCGGGCGCGGTGCTGGTCCTGTCCTTCTACGTCAATGGCGCGAGCTTTCTGGCCTACGCCATCATGGCCGAACGGCAAGACCTTGAAAGCGAAAGCCATGGCGACAAGTCGATCTTCTTCACGACGGGCCTGGCCGAGGCGACCGAGACGATCGGGATGTTCGTGCTGATGTGCCTGCTGCCCGGCTGGTTCCCGGCGCTCGCCTGGCTGTTCGCCGCGATCTGCTTCTATACGGCCGTGTCGCGCATCGTGCTGGCATCGAAGACGTTGCGTTGACGGTCAGGCCACCCTGGCCAGCGCCTGCTCCAGATCGGCGATCAGGTCGGCCGCGTCCTCCAGCCCGACCGACAGGCGCAGCGTGCCGCCGCCGATCGAAAGCTCGTCGCGATCCTCGTCCGAAAGGTTCTTGTGCGTGGTCGTCGCCGGATGGGTGATCAGGCTCTTGGCGTCGCCCAGATTGTTGGAGATGGCGATGATGTCGAGACCGTTTTCCAGCGCGAATGCGGCACGCTTGCCGCCCTTGACATCGAAAGCGACCAGTGTCGAGCCGCCGCTCATCTGCCTTGGCACGATGTCGGCCTGCGGATGGTCGGGCCGGCCGGGATAGACGATACGGGACACGGCGGGATGGCCGGCGAGGAAATCGGCCACCGCGCGGGCGCTTTGCGTCTGCCGGGCGACGCGCAACGGCAGCGTTTCAAGGCCCTTCAGCATCACCCAGGCGTTGAACGGGCTCATGGACGGGCCGGTGTGGCGGTAGAAATCGTGCAGATGTTCGTCGATCCAGTCCCGCGGCGCGAGCACGACGCCGCCCAGACAGCGGCCCTGCCCGTCGATATGCTTGGTGGTCGAATAGACGACGATGTCGACGCCCAGTTCCATCGGCTTCTGATAGAGGGGCGTTGCGAACACATTGTCGATGACGGTGCGCGCGCCGCAGGATCTGGCGACCGCGACCACATGGCCGATGTCGATCACTTCCAGCGTCGGATTGGTCGGGCTTTCGAAGAAGAAGAGCTTCGTGTTCGGCTTGACCGCCTTTTCCCAGGCGCTCGGGTCGGTGCCGTCGATCAGCGTGGTTGCGACGCCGTAGCGCGGCAGCAGGTGCTCGACGATCCAGCGGCACGAGCCGAACAGGGCGCGGGCGGCGATCACGTGATCGCCCGCCGAGACCTGGCACAGGAGGGCCGAGGCGACGGCCGCCATGCCCGAGGCGGTCGCGCGGGCGGCCTGGGCCCCTTCCAGCGCGCACATGCGCTGCTCGAACATCTCGACGGTGGGATTGGCGTAGCGCGAATAGACAAAGCCCGGCTCGTCGCCCAGAAAGCGCGCCTCGGCGGCCTCGGCACTGTCATAGACGAACCCCTGCGTCAGGAACATCGCCTCGGAGGTCTCGCCGAACGAAGAGCGCACGGTGCCCTCATGGACCATCCGCGTTGCCGGTCCCCGGCCTTTCATATCCTTCGCCATGACGAACCTCCATACAAAAATCCCGGCCTCATGGCGCCATGAAGCCGGGTCGTCGCCGTCTGGTCCATGCCATGGACTGGTGGCTCTGTCCGCGGCCTTTTAGCGAGTTCTGGGAGCGGGCTCCCGTGGCTGCAAGCCGGCCGGCCAAATCACCACCTATTAAGCTGTCCATAAGGGGTGTACCCGCTTGCGTCAATCGACGGGCACCGCCATCGTGCGCGCAACCGGAGCAGCGCGGACCCACCCATGACGCGGCGCGAAAGCGGCATCCTCGCCGATCACGACATCGGTCACCTGATCGAGGCGGGCGCCGTCGCGCTCCCCCGGCCGCTCGACGAGCGGCAGGTTCAGCCGGCCAGCCTCGACTTGCGGCTGGGCACGGTCGCCTACCGGGTGCGCGCCGGCTTCATGCCGGGCCCGGCGCACACGGTCGCCGAAAAGCTCGCCCAGTTCGAGCTGCACCGAATCGAGCTGACCGGAGGGGCCGTGCTTGAAACGGGCTGCGTCTATATCGTCCCGCTGCTCGAAACGCTGGCCCTGCCGCCGGACATCGCCGCCGCCGCGAACCCGAAAAGCTCGACCGGCCGGCTCGACATCTTCACCCGGTTGATCGCCGACAATGCGGTCGAGTTCGACAAGGTGCCGACCGGCTATCACGGCCCGCTCTTTCTGGAAGTCAGCCCGCGCACCTTCCCGATCGTGGTCCGGACCGGCTCGCGCCTGACGCAGATGCGCTTCCGGCGCGGCCAGGCCATGCTCGATGCCGCCGCCCTGAGCGCCCTGCACGACCGGGAGACGCTGGTGGCGGGCGACAGGCCCAACATTTCCCGGGCCGGGATCGCGCTTTCCGTCGACCTGTCGGGCGACGGGAACGGCCTTGCGGGCTATCGCGGCAAGCGGCACACAGCGCTGGTCGATGTCGACCGGCCGGGGGCCCATGAGGCGCTCGACTTCTGGGAGCCGGTGCATGTGCGCGCGCGCAAGGAACTGATCCTCGATCCGGACCAGTTCTACATCCTGGTCAGCCGCGAGGCGGTGCACGTGCCGCCATCCCACGCCGCCGAGATGACGCCGTTCGACCCGCTGGTGGGCGAATTCAGGGTGCATTATGCGGGGTTCTTCGATCCCGGCTTCGGCCATTCGGCCGCCGGCGGCACGGGCAGCCGCGCGGTTCTGGAGGTGCGCAGCCACGAGGTGCCGTTCGTGCTCGAACACGGCCAGATCGTGGGCCGGCTGGTCTATGAGCGGATGATGTCGCGCCCGACCGCGCTCTATGGCGCGGACATGCGCTCGAACTATCAGGCGCAGGGCCTCAAACTGTCGAAGCACTTCCGGGTGCCATAACCGGCCCGCCCTCCTGCGCCCTCAGCGCGCGGACCTCGGCGCGAAGCGCCCTGATCTCTTCGAGGATCAGCGCCTGTTCGTCGTGGATCGACTGGCGTTCACCGGCGGCCTCGGCGTCATGCTCGGCCTGCATCGCCGAGACGACCACGCCGATGAACAGGTTCAGCACCGTGAAGGTGGTCGCGGCGATGAAGGGTATGAAGAAGGCCCAGGCCCAGGGGAAGGCGTCCATCACCGGCCGGACGATGCCCATCGACCAGCTTTCGAGCGTCATGATCTGGAACAGCGAATAGGCCGAGGCGGCGATCGAGCCGAACCATTGCGGAAAGGCCGCGCCGAACAGCTTGGTGGCCATCACGGAGAAGACATAGAAGACCAGCAGCAAAAGCAGCACGATCGAGCCCAGGCCGGGCAGCGCCGTCAAAAGGCCGCCGACGACGCGGCGCATGGAAGGCACGGCGCTGATCAGACGCAGCACGCGCAGGATGCGCAGCGAACGCAGCACCGAGAACGGCCCGGCCGCCGGGATCAGCGCGATGGAGACGATGACCAGATCGAAGATGCGCCACGGGCTCCTGAAGAAATCGAGCCGGTAGACCGCGAACTTCATCGCCAGTTCGACGACGAACACCGCCAGGATCAGCCGGTCGATCGTCATAAGGGCCGGCCCGGCCGCCTCCATCAGCGCCGGCGACGTCTCCATGCCCAGCGTGACCGCGTTGATGACGATCAGCGCGATGATCGCGCGCTCGAAGCGCTGGCTTTCGACGAGGGTTCGCAGCTTTTCCATGAAGGCACCGGCGCATGTGTGAGAGTCCGGATGCCAATATATGGATAGGGCAGTGGAATTGAAACGCGCTCTTGTGCGGCGCAATGCGCTCAATCGATCCGCTCATGGGGCCCGTGCGGCGTCTTCTCCCATTCGAAGGGCCGCGTGAACAATTGTCCCAGGGCGCGCCAAGCGGCGAGCGACTGCGCCAGCCAGTAGACCGGAACGAGCGCCAGGCGCCAGCCGACCTTGCGCCGGTCCCGCGGGCCGGTGGCAAGCCAGCCCAGCGCGATGAAAGCCAGATAGCTCGAAACGACCATCAGCCCATCGATGCATGCGATCAGGCCCGGATAGGGCGCATCGGGACGCTCGAACGCGAGCCAGGCGCCAAGGGCGATCGCGTTGACGAGAACGATCGGATGCAAAAGCGCGGAGATGATCGTGCCCGTGAGCAGCAACTGGGTGATCAGGAAAGCGCACACGTCCATGTTGCGAAACAGGCGCAGCGGCTCGCGCGTGTGCACGATCCAGGTCTGCATCCAGCCCTTGAACCAGCGCGTTCGCTGTGGCAGCCATGCCGCGAACGTATGCGGGGCGTCTTCGAGGGTGGGGCGCGTGATCATGGCCGTTCGATAGCCGCTTCGCCACAGCCGCATGCCCAGATCGGCATCCTCGGTCACGTTGAAGGGGTCCCATCGGCCGACCTTTTCGAGCGCGTGCCGGCGGAAATGATTGGACGTCCCGCCCAGCATGATCGGCGCGCCGATGCGCGCCAGCCACGGCATCAGTCCGCCGAAAAGGCAGGAATATTCGAGGTGAAAGAGCGCCGTCAGCGCATTGCGGCCCGTATTGGCCTTCACCAGCGGCGCCTGCAGGCAAGCGACGGCCTCCTCGCTGCCCATGAAGGTTTGCCAGGCCTCGTTGAGCTGGTCGGGGTGCGGGCGATCCTCGGCATCGTAGAGCGTGATGAACTGTCCGTGCGCGAAGGCCATGGCGTAGTTGAGCGCCTTGGGCTTGGTGCGCGGCTGGCCCGGCGGAACGGGCACGATCTCGAAGCATGGCGGAAGGCGCTCCAGCGCCAGCGCGCCGAGCGTATCGGCATCGTCGCGTTCGCACACGAGTAGGATCTGCAGCTTGGACCGCGGCCACCTGATGCGCTTCAGGCTGGCGATCAGATCGGGGATCACGGCGACCTCGCGGTAAAGGCAGACCAGCACCGTGTAAACCGGCTTGCCGCCAGGGCTCGCCGGCGCCAGGGGCACGGCACGCGCGGGCCGGTAGGTCAGCGACGCAAGGACCCGCAGCATCACGCACGCAAAGAAGAAGACCGACAGGGCCGCATGCAACAGGACGGCGACCAGGCCGGGCTGCACGGCCAAGGCGATGATGCCGACGGCCACCAGGAGCGCCGAGACGGCGCCCTGCCAGAACCGGGCGCCGGCATGGGCGGACATGGCCGGCTCCGCATAGGCGAGCTTGCGGACGGCCGTCTCGACAAGCTGCGGGGCATGATGGCGGCTCAACAGGCCGCGCAGCGCCCGCGGCGCGGTGATCGCGAGTGGCCGGGGCAACGCGCCGCGCTCTTTCATCGCAAGGATCGCGGCGATCGCTCGCGGATCGGGCGCGGTCACCGGCATGGCGCGGCCATCGCGAAGCTGGCACCAGACGAGCGGCGCGCGGACGCTCACCGTGCCGACCTCGCCGTCGCCCGCGCTCAGGACCCGGCCTATGTCGGCCGCCTCGACATAGGGCCGGTCCAGATGGCGCGCGAGCGCGCGGTAGAAGGCGTTCTGGGCAATGACGCCGTGCGCCAGCAACTCGCACGCAGCACCCGTTCGGTTCCGGTCGGCCAGCGCCATGGCCTGGCGAAGCCACTTGACCGGAAAGCCGGGCCAAGCAAGAAAGACACAGCACGGGCTGAGCGGCGGCTCATCGCCCGCAGGATCGCCGCGAGCGTGGCCGAAACGGTCCGCCAAGGGCCCTGTCGGCGCACCGGGCGGCAGGGCTTCACCTGGCAAAGCCGATGGGCACACGCCAAGAGGCCCGCCGCCTCCTGCAAGTGTGCGGTCGATATTCGACCGCATTACGCCATGAACATAGTCGTCTACCTCACCCGCCCGCAAGACTATCTCTTGCCTTAAGTGAATCAAGCCACAAGGGGCGTATTTTGAACCTTGCAATCAACAAAATCCGTCAAGTATCGCGGGTGCCCGATCGCCTTGCGCGACACAAGAAGAAGGGGCGCCCAGCCGCTTGCCGGCGCAAGGGCTGCGGGTCGGGCGTGCTTCCGGCGTGGATGCGCACAAGCCTGGCGGCCCTCGCAACCGGCCTGATCGCGCTGGGACCGGCGCAGGCGGAACCGCCGCGGCTGTGGGATCCGGGCTATCGCGCGCCGGCGATCGATCTGGGCGGGCTGGAAAGGCTGCGTTTTCTGACCAGCCTCGATTTCCCGCCCTTCAACTTCGCCGATGCCAACCGCAGGCCGACGGGCTTCAACGTCGATCTGGCGCGTGCGCTTTGCGCCGAACTCGGCCTGATCGATCGCTGCGAGATCCAGGCGATGCCCTGGGAGGAGCTGGAGCCGGCGCTCGAAAGACGCCGGGGCGAGGTGATCCTCGCCGGCCATGCGCCGGGCGCGGCGCTGCGCATGCGCTTTGGCCTGTCGGAGCCGTATTTCCGCTTTCCGGCGCGCCTTGTCGGGCGCAACGGCACCGAGCCCGATGATATGGCGTCCGCCGACCTGCTTGCCGGCCGGAAGGTCGCCGTCGTCGAAAATTCAGCCCACGCGGCAATGCTCGCCACCTTCTTCCCGCGGGCCCAGGCGGTCCCGATGCCCGAAATGGCCCAGCTCTACGAGGCGCTCGAAACCGGGAACGCCGACCTCATCTTCGGCGACGGCGTGCTGCTGTCGTTCTGGCTGGCATCTCCGGCGGCCGGCGATTGCTGCCGTTTCGTGTCGGGGCCGTATCTGTCCGAGACCCATCTGGGCCCCGGCATGGTCGCGGTCACCCGCACTGAGGACAGGCGCCTGCTGGATGCCGTCAACGGCGCGCTCAAGGCGGTCGAGGACAGCAGCGCCTATGCCGAGATCTACGCGCGCTACTTCCCCGTCGACCCGTTCGGCACGCAAGTGTCGCAAGCGGGCGGCGCGGTCCGGCCGAGGCGGTAGCCCGCCCGACGGAAGGGCAGCGCCAGCGCCCAGCCCAGGCTGGCCGTCCGCGGGCCGTCATAATCGTCAAGGCCGATGCGCATGCGGTCATGGCCGGCTTCGGGCTGGTCGTTGTAGGTTCCGAACAGCCGGTCCCAGACCGACAGGTTGAAGCCGTAATTGCTGTCGGTCTCGCGCCTGACGACCGAATGATGGACGCGGTGCATGTCCGGCGTCACGAGCAACATTCTCAAGGCGCGGTCGAGCCCCAGCGGCAGGCGCGCATTGGCATGATTGAACATGGCCATGCCGTTGAGGACGATCTCGAAGATCAAGACCGCGATCACCGGCGCGCCGAGCGCGACGATGACCGCCGCTTTCCAGATCATGGAGATGACGATCTCAAGCGGATGAAAGCGCAGCGCCGTCGTCAGGTCGAAACCCTGGTCGGAATGATGCATGCGGTGAATGCGCCACAGAAGCGGCCATTTGTGGCTGACCAGATGCTCCAGCCACACGGCGAAATCAAGCACGACGAAGGCGATCACGCCGGCGAGCAGGACGGGCATGCCGACCAGGTTGAACACGCCCCAGCCCTGTGCGTGCGCATAGACGGCCGTGCCGACCGCGGCCGCTGGGAACACGATCCGCAGGCAGAGCGACGAAATCACGACCATCGACAGATTGGCGAACCAGCGGCGCGAGCGCAGCGCCCCTGCCATCTCGGCGCGCTCAAGCCGCGGCGCCCACAATTCGAACGCGGCCATGGCCGTGAAGATGGCGACGAAGGCGGCAAAGCGGATGAGCGGCTCGTTCTCGACCATGACCGTGACATGGCCCTTGCCGCCCGCGCGGTCAACGCCGCCGGCACGCACATTGCCGTGAAAGGCGCGAATGTCAGTCCTGCGAGGGCAACCGGAAACGCACGCGGGCCGAATGCTCGATGGCGGCGATCGTCAACGCGTCCAGATCGAGCGTCTCGCGCAACATCTGAAGGAAGCGGAGCTCTTCCTGCTCGACATGAAGGTCGGCGGCGGCGATTTCGACGGCGACGGCATAGGCCGTCGCATAGAGCCGCGCCGGGATCGTGTCGTGAACCAGGGTCAGGATGGTCTCAAGCCCGCCCTCTTCGGCAAGGATCATCGTGCAGCCGTTGGCCTGTTCGACAAGCACGTCCCGGTCGATCCCCTCGAAGATCGGCAGCGTGTCGGTGATCACGCCGATGCGGCTCAGTTCCCGGTCGGACAACCGGGCATCAGCCGCCGCCACCGTGACCATGATGTAGATCAGCGCGCGCGCCTCATCGATCTTCGCCATGCCTTGACCCCTTGCGATATCGGGCCGTCTGTATGGCGGCTGCGTCCCGCGCGCAACCCGCCCTCGGGCGGCGGCGCGGGACCCGATCTTGCCACTTTTCATCGCAGCATCGCTGGGCTAGAGCGCTGTGTCATGACCTTTCAATGCCCAAGTCCGCTTTCCGCAGGGGACCAGCCATGAGCGCCGCACCGCCGCCGCCCGTCGATCACGATCCCGCCCTCTTAGAGGCCGCCAGGACATCGAGGGCATGGCCGTTCGAGGAGGCGCGCAAGATCGTCGAGCGATATGAAAAAAGCGGCTTTTCGGGCACGGTCACCTTCGAGACCGGCTACGGGCCGTCCGGCCTGCCGCACATCGGAACCTTCGGCGAGGTGGCGCGCACCGCCATGGTCCGCCACGCCTTCCGCGTCCTGACCGGCGACCGCGTGCCCACGCGCCTGATCTGCTTTTCCGACGACATGGACGGGATGCGCAAGGTTCCGGACAATGTGCCCGACCGCGACGCGCTCAAGGCGCATCTGCACAAGCCGCTGACCGCGGTGCCCAACCCGTTCGGCGGCGATCATGCCAGCTTCGGCCATCACAACAATGCCATGCTGCGCCGGTTCCTCGACACGTTCGGCTTCGACTATGAGTTCATGAGCGCCACCGAATGCTACCGGAGCGGACGGTTCGACGCCGTGCTCCTGCGGGCCTGCGAGCGCTACGACAGGATCATGGAAGTCATGCTGCCCACGCTCGGCGAGGAGCGCCGGGCGACCTATTCGCCCTTCCTGCCGATCTCGCCGAAGACCGGCCGCGTCCTCTATGTGCCGATGAAGCATGTCGATGCGCGCAAGGGCGCCGTCACGTTCAACGACGAGGACGGCACCGAAACCACCCTGCCGGTGACCGGTGGCCATGTGAAGATGCAGTGGAAGCCCGATTTCGGCATGCGCTGGGCCGCGCTGGACGTCGATTTCGAGATGTTCGGCAAGGACCACCAGACCAACGCCGCCCTCTACGACAGGATCTGCGCGATCCTGGGCGGCCGCCCGCCCGAACATTTCGTCTACGAGCTGTTCCTGGACGAGAACGGCGAGAAGATTTCGAAATCGAAGGGCAACGGGCTGACGATCGACGCATGGCTGGCCTACGCCCCGACCGAGAGCCTAGCGCTGTTCATGTTCCACAAGCCGCGCACGGCCAAGCGGCTGCATTTCGACGTCATTCCCAAGGCGGTCGACGACTATTTCAGCTTCCTTTCGGCATTCGGCCGGCAGGATGCGGCGCAGCGGCTGGCGAACCCGGCCTGGCACATCCATTCAGGTGCCCCCCCAAGGGCCGACATGCCGGTGCCGTTCGCGATGCTGCTCAATCTGGTCGGCGCGTCCAATGCCGGGAGCAAGGACGTGCTGTGGGGCTTCATCTCGCGCTACGCGCCCGGCGTGACGGCGCGATCGCACCCGCAACTCGACGCGCTCGCCGGCTTCGCGATCCGCTATTTCGAGGACTTCGTGCGCCCGGCCAAGCGGTTCCACGCACCCGACACGGTCGAACGCCAGGCGCTCGAAGACCTCGCCGCCGCGCTGGCCGGCCTGCCCACGGGCAAAGCGGCGGACGGAGCCGCCATCCAGGATGCGCTGCTCGATGTCGGCCGGCGGTTCGAGCGCTACCAGGACCCCGGCAAGACCGGCCCGCAGGGGAAACCGGCGGTGACCGGCGACTGGTTCAACGCGCTCTACCGGACATTGCTGGGGCAGGAACGCGGCCCCCGGCTGGGTTCGTTCATCGCGCTCTACGGCATTGCCGAAACGCGCGCCCTGATCGCCCGGGCGCTCGCGGGCGAACTGGCCGTCCCGCCTTCATCCTGAGGTGCGGGGAAGGAAGGCGCGCCGCGCTACTGGCTGGCCCACAGGATACGGGCCATCCATTCCAGCTCGTCCGTCGCCACCGTCCTGTCGGCGAAGTCCGGATTGGCCGACGCAAGCTCGACG
>NZ_CFIFWG010000087.1:0-12720 GCF_984466335.1 Roseitalea sp.
TGAACGATGTGGATGTCGGTGCGATGCGCGAGGCGACGGCGGTGGTGTACACCAAGTTTCCCGACTGGTCGGACGGCCTTTACGAGCAGGTGCGGGCGATCCTGGATCAATAGAACCATGCGCTGGATGTCCGGCAACGGCCCCAAATGGGAAGAGGCGCTCGCCGGGCTGGCGCTTGCCATCGTGTTCTTGTCGGTCGTGTGGGGCGTGATAGCGCGATACGTCGCGCCCCAGCCGGCGGTCTGGTCCAACGAGTTGGCGACCATCGGCTTTGCCTGGCTGGTTTTTCTCGGCGCGGCAGCCGGCGCCAAGCGCGGCCTTCATGTCGGGGTCGATCTCGTCACGGCACCGCTTCCAAGGACGGTGCGGCGCTGGCTCGCCGCCGGTGTCGACCTGTTCCTCGCCGTGGCGCTTGCCTATATCGTTTTCCTCGCCGTCAAGATCGGCCTTGCGAGCCTTGACAGGCCAACGCCCGTGCTGCGGCTGCCGACGACGGTGATCCATGCGGCGGTCGCGATCGGCTTCGCCTCGATTGCCCTCGGTTCCGCTGCCAGGGCCGTTCGCCTCATTGCGGGGCGGCCATGAGCGTTGTCGCCGTGCCCTTTCTCGTGCTGGCGCTCCTCATTGTTCTCAATGCCCCGGTGGGGCTGGGTCTGGCGATCGCCGCGCTGTCCTTCTTTCTGGGCGCCGACGGGCTGCCGACGCAGACCTTCGTCCAGCGCATGGTCAGCGCGACCGAAAGCTTTCCGCTGCTGGCCATTCCCTTCTTCATCCTTGCCGGCATCGTGATGAACCGCGCCGGGATCACGGGGCGCATCATGCATCTGGCCGACACGCTGGTCGGCCACATGATCGGCGGTCTGGCAAGGGTCAACGTGCTCTTGTCCACCATGATGGGCGGCATGTCCGGCTCGGCCAATGCCGATGCCGCCGTGCAAAGCACCATATTGGTGCCGGAGATGACCGAGCGCGGCTACGACAAGGCGTTTTCGACCGCCGTGACCGCATTTTCCGCCATTATAACGGCCATCATACCGCCGAGCATCGGCCTCATCCTTTACGGTTTTCTCGCCGATGTTTCCATCGGCCGGCTTTTCGTCGCCGGCCTCCTGCCGGGTGCCCTGATCTGTGCCCTGCTTTTGGTGACGGTGGGCAGGATCAGCAGGGCGGAAGGATATCCGCCCTCGCGCGAGCGGCCGGCACGCTGGAGCGAGCGGGCGCGCGCCTTGGCGGATGCGATGTGGGGCCTGATGATCCCTATAGGTATTCTCGGTGGCATCCGTTTTGGCTGGTACACGCCCACCGAGGCCGGTGCGATCGCCGTATGCTATGCGCTGTTTGTCGGGCTGGTGGTCTATCGCGAAATCCGGCTCGCCCAGATTCCTTCCATGTTCTGCCAGGCCGCCGTGGCGACCGCGGTGATCATGCTCATCATCTGCGCCGCGCAGGCGTTCGGATTTTTCCTGTCCTGGGAGCGTCTTCCCACCCGCCTTTCCGATGCGATCCTCGCGCTTTCAAGCAATCCGCTCGTGATCCTGCTTCTCATCAACGTGCTCCTGATCGTGGTCGGCATGGTTCTTGAGGGAGGGGCGGCGCTTATCATCCTCACGCCGCTGTTCGTTCCGATCACCTCCGGTCTGGGCATCGATCCGGTGCATTTCGGCGTCGTCATGGTGCTCAATCTGACGATCGCAGGCGTCACCCCGCCCGTGGGCACCTTGATGTACACGGCCTGCTCGATCACCGGCGTCAGCATCGGCGCCTTCACGCGCCGCGCCGTCCCGCTGTTCATCGCCGCCGTCTTCGCTCTGGCGCTGGTGACGTTCGTGCCCGCCATTTCGCTGTGGCTGCCCGGCCTGGTGTTCGACTGATCTGTTTACATATGAAATCATCTTTTATAAATAAAAGAAAACGGAGGAAACATGGCGGAAATCGGCACGCACGCGCGCAGCCTGCCGGGCTTGCCGGACGAACATGCCCGCATACCCGTTTGGAACGCCGAGGACTGGTTCTTCGAGGATTTTCAGGTCGGCGACACCATCCGCTCGCTTCGCCGCACGATCAGCGAGGGCGAGTCGATGCTCTTCAACTCGCTGGTGATGGACCATCACCCTTACGTTTCCGATGAACCTTTTGCGGCCGAGCAGGGCGCGTTCGGCAGGCGACTGGTCTCCGGCGCCATGGTGTTCTCCTACGGCCTGGGTCTTGCCGCCACCAACTGCCTGAACTCTTTTTCCTATGGCTACGATCGCCTGCGTTTCATCGCGCCGGTCTTTATCGGCGACACGATCTACACCCTTCGCCAGAACCTGGAAAAGATGGTTCACAGCCACACCATGGGCAAGGTCCGCGTCAGCTACTCGGTCTTCAAGGATGATGGCGCGCAGGTTCTTTACGCCGAGCATCTGATGACCGCGCTCTACCGCGATCCGGCGCCTTTCCAGGAGGAGGCCGACAAGGTTCAGGCGGAAAAAGCGGCGCGAAAGGCATCCGCCGATGGCTGAGCCTGTTCTTCTGAAAGGCATGACCTGGGACCACAGCCGCGGCTACGATCCGATGGTGGCGACGTCGCAGGCCTTTGCCGAGGCCAATCCGGGCGTTTCCATCCGGTGGGAGAAGCGCTCCCTTCAAGCCTTTGCCGACCGCCCTATCGAACAGATGGCCGATGCGTACGATCTGATGGTCATCGATCATCCCCATGTCGGCGATGTGGCGCGCAGCGGCCTCCTGCTTCCGCTGGATGGTCTGGGCCGTGACGCGGAGCTGAAGGTGCTGGCCGGCCAGTCTGTGGGCGCATCCCACCGCTCCTACGAATTTGATGGCCGGCAGTGGGCGCTGGCCATCGATGCGGCCACCCCGGTCGCGGCCTATCGTCCGGACAGGCTGGATGGCGCCCCCTCGCGCTGGAGCGAGGTTCTGGAGCTTGCAAGGCGCGGGCAGGTGGCGTTCGCGCTCATTCCCATCAACGCGCTGATGACCTTCATGGGGCTTGCCCGCAACCAGGGTTTCTCGCTGGCTGAAGGCGGGACGCTGATCGCCCGCAACGAGGGCCGCACCGTTCTGGAACGGATGGCCGAGATAGTCGCGCTGATGGATCCGCGGTGCCTGACGCTCGACCCCATCGGCATCTACGAATGGTTGGCGCGCACCGAAGAGGCGCCCGCCTATTCACCGTTCGGCTACGGCTACACCAATTACAGCCGGCAGCGCTACCGCCGCTTCCCTTTGTGCTTTGCCGATGCGCCGGGTCTGGGCGACAACGGGCCGGGCGGCACGGTGCTTGGCGGCACCGGCATCGCGGTGTCCGCGTCTTCCCCGCACCGCGATGCAGCTGTCGCGTACGCCTTCTGGATCGCCGGTGCGCAATGCCAGAAAACGCTGTTCTTCACCGCCGGCGGGCAGCCGGCCAACGCCGTTGCGTGGGAGGATGCGGTCTGCAACGCCGCCACGCGCGATTTCTTCGTCAACACGCGGCGGACGCTGGAAACCGCCTGGCTGCGACCGCGCTATGGCGGCTATATGCGCTTTCAGGACGAGGCGGGCCACATCGTCCACCGCTTCCTGCGCGGGGAAAGCGGCATCGAGACGACGCTCGACGATCTTCAAGCGCGCTACGCGGAGAGCCGCCGATGAGCGACCTGCGCATGCAAGACCTTCCCATGGCCGAGCGCCCGCTTGCCGGGCTCACCGTTCTTGACTTCAGCCAGTTCCTGTCCGGACCCTTCTGCACGCTCAAGCTGGCCGATCTGGGCGCGCGCGTCATCAAGGTGGAGCGGCCCGGCAGCGGCGATCTTTGCCGCCATCTTTATCTCTCCGACGTCGAGATCGCCGGCGACAATTCGCTGTTCCACGCCATCAACCGCAACAAGGAATCCATCACCGCCGATCTGAAGAACGAGGCGGACCGGGCAAAACTGTTCGACCTGATCGCCGCCGCCGATGTGATGGTGCAGAACTTCCGGCCCGGCGTCATCGAGCGGCAGGGTTTGGGGTACGAGGCCGTCAAGGCGGTCAATCCCACCATTATCTACGGCTCGATATCGGGCTATGGCGAGGATGGCCCGTGGAGGCAGCTGCCTGGGCAGGACCTGTTGGCGCAGGCGCGCTCGGGACTTTTGTGGCTGACCGGCAGCAAAGACGATCCGCCCATGCCGATGGGCCTTGCGGTGGCCGACATGCTGGCGGGCCATGCGCTGTGCGAGGGCATTCTGGCCTGTCTCGTCGGTCGTGGCATCCACGGCAGGGGGGCGCGGGTCGACACCTCGCTCTTCGAAGCGATGGTGGACTTTCAGTTCGAGGCGCTGACCACCCACCTCAACGACGGACGACGGATGCCCGAGCGCAGCGCGGTCAATGGCGCGCACGCCTATCTGGGCGCGCCCTACGGCGTTTACCGGACGAGCGACGGGTATCTGGCGATCGCCATGACGCCTTCTTTGAAGGCGCTCGCCGCGCTGATGGGCATTGCCGGGCTGGAGCCGTTTTTCGACGATCCCAAAGCGCTCATGCGTGAACGCGACACGATCAAGGCGATCATGGCCGATGCCGTCAGCCAGCGTACGACGGCGTCATGGCTGGCCATCCTTCAGCCGGCCGATATCTGGTGCTCCGAAGTGCTCGATTGGCCCCAAATGCTGGCGTCCAAAGCGTTCAAGACGCTGGACTTCGAGCAGATTATCGAGCGCAGCGACAAGGCCGCGTTGACCGCGTTGCGCGGGCCTGTCCGGCTCAACGGGCAAACGCTCAAATCAGGCCGCGCTGCGCCTCTTCTCGGCGAACATACCGAACAGGTCTATTCCCAACTGCTTTCCGATCTCAGGCCGGCGGAAGGCAGCACGGGCAAGGGCGCCTCATAAGCGCCGGGCGCCTCGCTCGCCCACCCGCAACCGGCTGAACACCTAGGGAGAGAAACAATGCCAGGTACGAAAACACTGATGAGGGCGGCAACGGCCACGCTGGCGTCCGCCTTGCTCGCCGGAACCGCTCTGGCAGCCGGTGATTACGGTTCGTTCGAGGGCTACACGCTGCGCGTGAAGCTTATCGGCGGTGCGCAGTATGAACCCTTGTACGCAACGATCGCGCGGTGGGAAGAGGCGACCGGCGCAAGCGTGGAAATCCTTTCGCGCAAGAACCACTTCGAATTGGACCGTGAAATCAAGCAGGACATCGCGGCCGGCACGCTGGACTGGTGCGTCGGTTCCAACCATACCAGCTTTGCGCCGCAATACGGCAACATCTATGCCGATCTTCGCGATCTGATTTCACAGGACGTGCTCGACGATTTCGTGCCGCTTGTCCTGGAGCATGGCACCGTCGATGGTCGCCTCGTTCAACTGCCGCGCCATTCGGATGTTTCAAACCTGTTCTATATCGCCTCGCTCTATCAGGATGCGGACAATCGGGCGCGGTTCGAAGCCGAATATGGCTATGCGCTCACACCGCCGGAAACCTGGCAGCAGGTCTCCGACCAGGCCATGTTCTTCGCCGATCCGCCCGATTTCTTCGGCACGCAGTTCGTCGGCAAGGACGAGGCGGTCACCGGCCGCTTCTACGAGATGCTGATTGCCGAGGGCGGCGAATTGTTCACCGACGACTGGGCGCCGGCGTTCAATTCGGAAGCGGGCGTGCGCGCCCTTTCGTGGTTCGTCGACCTTTACCGGGCCAATGCCGTCCCTGTCGGCGTGCCCAACTATCTTTGGGACGATACCGGCCTTGGTTTCGCCTCCGGCACCGTCGCCGTCAATCTGGACTGGGCCGGCTGGTCGGCCTTCTTCAATGACCCCGAAAACTCCGCCATCGCCGGTGATGTGGGCCTCGTTCGCGCGCCTATGGGGTCGGCCGGCATCCGCACCGGCTGGTCGGGCTCGCACAGCTTCTCGATTACCCAGACATGCGACAATCCGCAGGCGGCGGCGTCCTTCGTCACCTTCCTGACCGACCATGAGCGGCAGATGGTCGAAGCGCGCAACGGCCTGCTGCCCACCCGCACGCAGGTCTGGGACGATGCGATCGCCGAATTCGCCGCCGCCGGCAATGATTTCATGGTCGAGGTCTTTGAGACCTATCGGCAATCGATGGCCGAAGATGCCTTCACGCCGCCGCTGATCCCCGAATGGATCGAGGTGTCCAACGTTCTGTGGCCGCAATTGCAGGCGGCCATCGTCGGCGACAAGAGCGCACAGGAAGCGCTCGATGACGCGGCCGACGAAGCTCTCCTGATCATGGAAGACGCAGGTTATCGCTAAACATCAGAACGGACCGGCGCGCGCAAGGCACGCGCCGGTCCCAGCCCTTGCTCCGGCCGGTACAGCCCATGCTCCGTTTTCTTCGCACGCGACAGACGGCTCTCACGCCCGTCCTGCTGCTTTCGCCAGCCATCTTGACGATGCTGTTCGTGGTGGCCTTGCCGCTTTTGTTTTCCCTTTGGACGTCGCTGACGCCCTACCGCCTGACGCGGCCGGAGACGATCGAGGTGTTCATCGGGCTGCGCAACTATGTGCGCCTGTTCACGGACGAGGATTTCTGGACCGCTTTCGGCCGCACGATCCTTTTCCTGGTTATCGCGCTCAATGTTGAGTTCCTGCTCGGCCTGGCGATCGCGCTTTTGATCAACAAGATCACCTGGGGGCAGCGCACACTGCGCACCATCATGATGTTCCCGATGATGTTCTCGCCCATTCTGGTGGGCTTTCAGTTCAAGTTCATCTTCAACGACAATATCGGCGTTCTGAACAATGCGCTGCAATCGCTGGGCATTACCGATCAGGCCATTCCCTGGCTCGTGGACGGCCGGCTGGCGATGTTTTCCATCATCTTCGCCGAAGTGTGGATGAGCACGTCGGTGTTCGCGATTCTGCTGCTTGCCGGCCTGTTCGCCATGCCCCGCGAGCCCCTCGAAGCGGCCAAGGTGGACGGCTGCAACCCGTGGCAGGTGTTCCGGCACATCACGTTGCCCTTCATCATGCCGTTCGCCTTCATCGCCATGACGATCCGCTCGCTCGATGTGGCGCGCGCCTACGACATCGTCGCGGTGATGACCGATGGCGGTCCGGCCGGGCGCACAGAGCTTTTGTGGACCATGATCGCTCGGACCGGCTATGAGAATGCGCGCATGGGCCAGGCCAACGCCATGGCCTATGTCTCGACCATCCTGTCGATCCTGTTCACCTACTACTTCTTCACCAAGCTTGTGGCCGCGCGTCGCTACATGGGAGGTGCGGAATGAACCGGGCCTTGAAATCACAGGTCAAAGCCGTTTCGCTTTGGGTGGCAACCTTCCTGCTGATGGTCATCATGTGCGTGCCCGGACTGTGGGTCGTGCTGTCGGCCTTCCGTCCCAACCGCGAGATTCTGGCCAAGCCGCCCGTCTGGGTGCCGCAGAACCCGACGCTGACCAACTTCGCCAAGATTTTCGGCTTCGGCGAGGATCAGGTCGCCATTCCCGTCC
The DNA here is from genome assembly GCF_984466335.1 of Roseitalea sp. Classification (NCBI taxonomy): domain Bacteria; kingdom Pseudomonadati; phylum Pseudomonadota; class Alphaproteobacteria; order Hyphomicrobiales; family Ahrensiaceae; genus Roseitalea; species Roseitalea sp. The sequence continues at coordinate 7,448 of NZ_CFIFWG010000087.1, forward strand.
TGAGCTATTTCTGGAACTCGCTGGTCATCGCCTCGACCTCGACGGTCATCGCGCTCGTCATCGGCATGGCCGGCGGCTATGCGTTCGCGCGCTTTCGCTTCCGCTTCAAGAATTCCATCTTTCTGGGCCTCATGCTGTTTCGCGCCGTGCCGGGCATCGCCCTGTCCTTGCCCGTGTTCATGCTGTGGTCGCGCCTCGGCCTGATCGACACGCAGATGGGCATCATCATCGTCTATGTGTCGCTGAACGTGCCCTTCACCATCTGGCTGATCGACGGTTTCTTCCGCCAGATCCCGCTCTCTTTGTCCGAGGCGGCGCAGGTGGATGGCTGCACCCGCTGGCAGGCGTTCTGGAAGATCGAGTTCCCGCTGGCGCGTTCGGGCATCGCGGCCGCCGGCGTCTTTGCCTTCCTGACCAGTTGGAACGAGTTCGCGCTGGCCAGCCAGCTCACCCGTTCCACCGATTCCAAAACCCTGCCCGTCGGGCTGATGGATTTCACCGCGCAGTTCACGATCGACTGGGCCGGCATGTGCGCCATGGCCGTCATCATCATCGTGCCGGCGCTGACCTTGACCTTCCTGGTTCAAAAACACCTGATCTCCGGACTGACGTTCGGCGGCGTGAAAGGATGATGCCGTGTCGGCGATTTCACTGAAAAACATCACCAAAGCCTATGGCGGGCTGGAGGTGGTCCACGGCATCGACCTGGAGATCGCGCACAACGAGTTCGTCGTCCTGGTCGGCCCATCGGGCTGCGGCAAGTCGACCACGCTGCGCATGATCGCCGGCCTCGAAGACATCACCGACGGCGACATCCTGATCGGCGACAGGCTGGTCAACGCGCTTCCCCCGCGCAAGCGCAACATCTCCATGGTGTTCCAGAACTATGCGCTCTATCCGCACATGAATGTGCGCGACAATCTGGGTTTCGGCCTGAAGATCGCCGGTCAGCCGTCCAGCCTCGTTGAGGAACGGGTGATGGAGGCGGCCGGGATTTTGGGCATCTCGGAGCTGCTCGACCGCATTCCGGCCGAGCTTTCGGGCGGCCAGCGCCAGCGCGTGGCCATGGGCCGGGCCATCGTGCGGCACCCCGATGCGTTCCTGTTCGACGAGCCGCTGTCCAATCTGGACGCCAAGCTGCGCGTGCAGATGCGCACCGAGATCAAGAAGTTGCACCACAAGGTCAAGACCACGGTCGTCTATGTGACGCACGATCAGGTCGAAGCCATGACGCTGGCAGACCGGATCGTGATCATGAAGGACGGCCACATCGAACAGGTCGGAACGCCCATGGAGGTGTTCAACCATCCGGTGAACACCTTCGTGGCCAGCTTCATCGGCTCGCCGCCCATGAACCTGATACCGGCGACGATCCGGAGCGGCGCCATCATGCTGGACGATCGGACCGCCATTCCCGTGCCCACGCGCCTGAGGGAACAGGCGCGCGACGGGCGCGCCGTCACCGTCGGCATCCGGCCCGACGATCTGACGCCCATCGGCCACGGCATCCATGAAAGCGCGGAAATGGCCGATCTGACGATGAGCGTCGAGCTTGCCGAACCGCTCGGCACCGAGACGCTTATCTATACGCGTCTCGCCGGCCACGAGGTGCAGGGCAAGATGTTCGATCCGCGCCATCTGGAAGAGGGCGAGGCGCTGCCCTTCCGCATGATGCTCGACAAGCTGCACCTGTTCGACGCCGAGACGGGCCGCTCGGTTCGAGCCTTGCGGGACACACCAACAGGCAACGAAAGGAGCCGATGAACATGCAGCGCATGGGAATGGTCATCGGGCTTAGGCCCGAAAGGGTCGCCGACTACAAAAGACTGCACGCGCAGGTCTGGCCGGACATTCTGGCCATGATCTCGGCATGCAACATCACCAATTACAGCATCTTCCTGAGGGAGCCCGAAAACCTCCTGTTCGGCTACTGGGAATATACCGGCACCGACTTTGCGGCCGATGCCGCCAGGATGGCCGCCGATCCGCGCACCCGGCAATGGTGGGATGTGTGCACGCCCTGCCAGGTTCCGCTGGAAACCCGCAAGCAGGGCGAGTGGTGGGCGATGATGGAAGAGGTGTTCCATCATGGCTGAGGCCGCCCCTGATCCGCGCGTTGAAACGTTTTCACGCTGCTATTCGGCCGTGGTGCACGATGTGTTGCGTGCCATGGGCCAGCAGAATTTCACCCTGCCGCCCTCCATCCGGCCGCTTCAGCCGGACCGGACGCTGGTCGGCCCCGCCTTCACGATCGAGGGGCGCCTGGATGAAAGCGCCAGCGCCCATGAAACGCTCCTGGCCTGGACGGGCCTTTTGTCCAAGGCCAGGCCCGGCTCCATCTGGTGCTGCCAACCGCACACCCATCTGATCGCCCAAATGGGTGAACTTTCGGCCGAAACGCTGCACCGCAAGAAGGTGCTTGGCTGCGTGGTCGATGGCGGTTTGCGCGACACCAACTTCATCCTCGACCTCGGCTTTACATGCTGGGGAACCCACAACACGCCGCGCGATGTCGTCGGTCTGTGGCTGCCGACCGCGACCGATGTTCCCATCACGATGGGCGATGTGCGCATTGCGCCCGGCGACTGGCTGCACGGTGACCGCGACGGCATGGTTCGCGTGCCCGCCGACACGCTTGACGACGTCATCGACGCCTCGCTTGAGGCCATGCAGACCGAAAGTCTTGTTCGCAAGGCGATTCTTGAGGGCGTCGATCCGCAGGATGCGTATCTTCAATATGGAAAGTTCTAAGGCATGAAAATCACCAGTTTCGACGTCCGCTGCTGCCGCCATGCGGGGTCTTCTTTGGCCGGCGGCGCGACCCGCGACGGCCAGTCCCAGGACGCCATGGAGTTCCTGGTCTACACGGTCGGGTGTGCCGATGGGTCTTCGGCCTCCATGTTCGGCTTCGCCGGCCGCTCGGCCCTGGGCGCGGGCCATCTGGCCGCCGCCTCGCTGCGTGAGTTCTTCGTCGGCCGCAACGCGCTGGACCGCGAAAAGGCATGGCACGACTGGCGCACCGCGGACCGCTGGTGGCACCATCTGCCGATCTATGTCTACGGGCCCGTCGACTGCTGCCTCTGGCTGCTCGGCGCGCAGGCCGCCCGGCAGCCCCTTTGGCGCTACATCGGCGGTACTCGCTCCCAGGTGCCGGTGTACTGCTCGTCCATGATGCTGCCGGACGCAGATGCCTATGCCGCCGAGGCTGCCGCCGTCAAAGCCGCCGGCATGAAGGCCTACAAGACCCACCCGCCTGGCCGCACGGTCGAAGAAGACATCGACATTCACCGTGCCGTGCGCGAAGCGGTCGGCGACGGCTTCACGCTCATGGCCGATCCGGTGCAGCCCTACACGCTCGAAGAGGCGATCCGCTTCGGCCGCGAACTCGAAAAGCTCGGCTACAAATGGCTTGAGGAACCGCTGCCCGACGAGGCTTTCGGGGCGCTGCGCGAACTGACCCGCGTGCTCGACATCCCCGTGGTCGGCACCGAGGTTCTGGCCAAGCATCCCTATTCGGTCGCCGAATGCCTCGCCACGCGCGTGGTCGATGCGGTGCGTGCCGATCCCAGCTGGACCGGCGGCATCACCGGCACGCTCAAGACGGCCCGGCTGGCCGAGGCCTTCCATGTCAACTGCGAACTGCACACCTGTATCCTGCATCCGCTGGAACTGGTGAACCTGCACCTCAACGGCGCCATCGCCAACTCGACCTATCTGGAACTGCTCTGGCCGATGGACACGTTCGATTTCGGCCTCAAGGAACCGCTGCCCATCGCCGACGGCATCGCCACCATGCCCGAAGCGCCGGGCCTTGGCATCGAACTTGACTGGGACCTCATCGACAATGCCACCTTTGCCCAACTTTAAGGTTGATCCCGGCGACATGAGCGCCGAGACGGTCCCGCGGAGCGATCCCAGGCTGCTTCTGCTCGCGCCTGGCGACAATGTGCTGGTGGCGCGAAAGGCCATCGAGCCCGGTGAGCCGATCATGGTGGCGGGCGCGCTTGTCGATACCGGCAACCGTGTCGGCATGGGCCACAAGCTTGCGGCCAAGGCCATTGGCGTGGGCGACAAGATCATCAAGTATGGCGCGCCCATCGGCTCCGCGACCGTTCCCATCCGGGTTGGCGATCATGTCCATATCCACAATGTGAAAAGCGATTACACGCCCACCTACGCCCTGCCGCCCGAGGGGCCCGACGAAGGGGCGGGTCGATGACGGCGCTCACGGGCTTTCAACGCGCCGACGGCCGCAAGGGCATCCGCAACATCGTCGCCGTCGCCTATCTGGTGGAATGCGCGCACCATGTCGCCCGCCAGATCGTCGCGCCGACGCCTGAAAAGGCGCATGTGATCGGGTTTCCGGGCTGTTTTCCCAACCCCTACGCCCAGAAGATGATGGAGCGATTGTGCACGCACCCCAATGTGGGCGCCGTTCTGCTCGTTTCCCTCGGGTGCGAAAGCTTCGACCGCCGGAAACTGCAAGAGGTCGTCGCGCGCAGCGGGCGGCCCGTTCAAACGCTGGTGATCCAGCGACAGGGCGGCACGCGCTCGACCGTCGAACGGGGGCGCGCCTTTGTCGCCGACGCCATCGAAACCTTGGCCCGTGCCCGGCGCGTGCCAATGGATGTCGGCGAACTCGTCATCGGCACGGTTTGCGGAGGCTCGGACGGAACATCGGGCCTTTCGGGCAATCCGGCGGTGGGCCGCGCCTTCGACCGGTTCGTGCAAAGCGGTGCGACCTGCATCTTCGAGGAGACCGGCGAACTGATCGGCTGCGAGGACATCATGGTCTCGCGCGCCGCCACCGCCGCGCTTGGGGTTGAACTGCGCGCATCCATCGACAAGGCCGCCCGCTACTATGCCACGCTCGGCTATGGCAGCTTTGCGGCGGGCAACGCCGATGGCGGCCTGACGACGATCGAGGAGAAGTCGCTGGGCGCTTACGCCAAGTCGGGTCAGTCGCGCATATCCGGGCTGATCAAGCCCGGCGACATCGCCCCGCGCGGCGGCCTCTACCTTTTGGACGTGGTGCCCGACGGCGAGGTGCGCTTCGGCTTCCCCAACATCTCCGACAATGCCGAAATCGTCGAACTGATGTCCTGCGGAGCGCACATGACCCTGTTCGTCACCGGCCGCGGCTCGGTGGTCGGCTCGGCATTGGCTCCGGTGATCAAGATCGCCGCCAACCCTGACATGTATGAGCGTCTGAGCGACGATATGGACGTCAATGCCGGGCGCATCATCTCCGGACGGGTGGGCGTCGACGAGGT
>NZ_CFIFWG010000088.1:0-12671 GCF_984466335.1 Roseitalea sp.
GGCTGGCCGAATGCGCCGCGTGCGCCGTTGTCGGCGAGTCGACGGACCCGGTACTATCCGCCGCACTTGCCCCGCACATCCCGGAACCGGCTCCAATCCGCGAACCCCGGGTATGGAGCGGGCGAGCGCTGGCCGGTTCCCTGGTTCTCGGAGTGCTCGCGGGGGTTCTGATCTCGCGCCTCCTGCGCCGCCGGTGACGCGGCCCCTACGCACACTACCGCCAACGATCGGGAAGCGACGATGAAGCTACAGCACCCCACGCCGCCCGGCGGGAGTCGGCTCGCCGCCAGGCTTCGCCACCGGGCCCTGGCCCCGCTCGTTCTCGCGCTGGCGGCCGGCTGCGCGGGCGGACACGCCGCGCGCGCGCGCCTTCGACTACTGGGCCGGCCTTGGTGCGCCCAGCCGGCGTGTCGCGCGCGCGCTCGGGTGCGGCCAGGCCGTCGCCGAGGCCGAAATGGCGGCGCGACGGCCCGTGCCGGCCGTTTCGGAAACGCCATGGCGAGGGCGCACCGCGACCGCGCTGATCCGGCATGGCCTCGGCCGGCCGGCCGGCGAGCAACTCGTCTTCGCGGCCGGCGAGGGCGCGCTGACCGCCGGCGAGGTGACCGGGATCGTCGCGCGCCTGGCGGCCGGCCTGATCGCCCGTGGCGCCGGCCGTGGCGCGCTTGTCGCCGTCGACGCCTCGCAGCGGCTCGAATCCTACCTCGTCACCCTCGCCGCCCTTATGGCCGGCGCCACGATCGTCCGTCTGGGCGATACGGTCGGCCCGCAGACGCTGCGCGCCATGGTTCGCGCGGCGCCGGCGGCGATGACGTTCTCCGACCGCTTCGAAACGATCGGCGAGATGGCCGAGACGGGCGCGCGCGTGCCGCTTTCGTCCTTCGGCGCCTTCGTTGCGGACTGCCCCGATCCTTTGGCCGATCCTGGCGCCGACCCTTGGGCCGACCTGCCGGACGTGGCGCCCGACGATGCCGCCTTCGTCGGTTTCACGAGCGGCTCGACCGGCGCGCCAAGGGCGATGAGGACCAGCCACGAAGCCGTCTTCCGCTCGACCGAGACGGCCCAGGCCGCGTTCGGCTTCGATGCCGGCGACATCTTCTGCACCGCGACCGATTTCACCGCGCTGAGCGCGTTCCGGTCGCTGGTGACCCTGCCGTTCGCCAGCGGCGGGCGGGTCGTCATTCCCGATGCCGAGGCGCGCGAGAACCCGCTTGCGCTGGCGCTCGCCTGCGAGCGCTACGGCGTCACCCGCCTGACCGCGGTGCCCGGCGTCCTGCGGTCGCTCTGCAAGGCCGGTTCGCGCGTCGGACGCGAGGAGCTGGCGCGCCTCCGCACGATCTTCTCGGGCTCGGGCGTTCTCGATTTCGCCACCGCCGAGATGGTGCGCGAGCGGTTCGGCGTGCCCGTGGTCGACTATTATGGCGGCCGGGAGTTCGCCACGGCCGCCTATTCCGACCCGTCGAGCCCGCACACGATGAGCGCCGGCGGCGGCGCCCTGCACGGCTGCCTTGCGCTGATCGTCGACGATGGGGGCCGTCGCCTCGCGCCCGGCGCGACCGGCGAGATCGTCGTCCATTCGGACTGCATGACGCTGTCCGAGCTGCCCTCGATCGCCGGCGAAGGCGCCTGGGCCGGCTGGCACTTCACCGGCGATCTGGGCCGTTTCGTCGATGGCGGGCGCCTGGAGATCGTCGGCCGCAAGAAGGACATCATCAAGACGCCCGACGGAACGCTCGTCAGCCCGGCCGAGATCGAGGGCGCGCTCAACGCGATCGACTGGGTGGCCGAGGCGGCGGTCTTCTCATGGACCGGCGATGGGGCGATCGAGCGGATCGGCGCGGCGGTCATCGTGCTCGAAGGTGCGCCCGCCGACGCCGAGCGGGCCGCCATGGCTGCGGTCCGGGCCGCCTACGGGCCTTACAAGACACCGGCGCGGATCGCCGTCCTGGACAGGTTTCCGAGAGTGGCCCGGCGCAAGCCCGACAAGGCGCGCCTGAGGCGGATTCTCACCGAGGGGAGCGGGGCTTCGACCGATGAACCAGCAGCCGATTGATCTTGGCGGGCCGTTGACCGACCTGCTCGACCGGGCCATGGAAACCGCCGATCCGGCGCGCCCCTTCATGGTCGTCGACGGCCGGCCGACGCGCTACGGCGCGTTCGCCGATCGCCTCGCCCGTCTCATCGCCGTTCTGCAAGGCAAGGGCCTTGCGCGCGGCGATCGCATCGGGATCGTGTGCGAGGACCCCGCCATGGTGGCGTCCCTTATCCTGGCCTGTCTGCGGGCCGGCGTCGCTGTCGTCAACCTCAATCCGGCGATGACGCCGCCCGAGCGCACAAACGCGCTTGCCGCCGCCGATCCGGCCCACCTGTTCATCGACCGCGCCGTCTTCGACGCCGGCCCCCTGCCGTCCGGCCTGGCGCACACCGTCATCGAGCCCGAGACCGGCGCGGGCGGGCTGATCGGCAAGCTCCTGCTGCGCGGCGCCAAAAGCGCCGGGCCCGGCGGCCTGCATGGCGAGATCGACGCCGCCGATCCCGCCTCGCCGCCGCCGCCCGTGCCCGCCGACACGATCGGCCTGATGCTCTTCACATCGGGTACGACAAGCGCACCGAAGGTCGTCCAGCTGACGCACGCAAATCTTGCGGCACAGTTGAGAACATTCCTCAAAGTCTATGATTACGATGCGCAAAGCCGGATTCTCAATCCGCTGCCGATGCATTTCACCGATGGCATCCTGCACGGGCCGCTGATCGCCTTCCTGACCGGTGCGACGCTCTATCGGCCGCAGCGTTTCAATGTGCAGGAGCTGGGCGATCTGCTCGATTCGGTCTATCGCGACCGGATCACCCATTTCAATCTGGTCCCCGCCATGCTTTCGCTGATGGACCGGCTGGGCGATGCCTATCGCGATGCGTTCGCAACGGGCGGGTTCCGCTACATCCGTTCGAGCGGCGACCGCCTGCCCGAGGCGCTCTGGCGCAGCGTCCAGGACCGTTTCGGCGTCAGGGTCATCAACACGTATGGCCTGTCGGAAACGGTGTGCGAGGCGATCTATTGCGGCCCTTGCGAGCAGACGCACCGCATCGGCACCATCGGCAAGCCGGTCGATTGCGCGGTTCGGCTCGTCGGCGAGGACGGGGCGGCGGCCGCGCCCGGCGAGACGGGCGAACTGCTCATTTCGGGCAGCAACATCATGGCCGGCTATCTGGGACGGCCGGATCTGACCGCCGAGGTCATCGACGCCGACGGCTGGTTCCGCACCGGCGATCTGGCGCGCATCGACGAGGACGGGTTCGTGACGATCACCGGCCGCAAGAAGGCGCTGATCATCTCCGGTGGCGCCAACATCCAGCCGCAGGAGGTCGTCGATGCGATGCTGGCCCATCGGGCGGTGGCCGAAGCCCACGCGCTGGGCGTGCCCGATCCGGTGTGGGGCGAGCGCGTCGTCTGCGCGATCGTGCCGCGCCCCGGCGAGGCCGCGCCGGCCGCCGACGCGCTGACCGATCATGCCCGCGCGCTGCTGAGCCCCAACAAGGTGCCGCGCGCCTTCAGGGTGATCGACGCGCTGCCGCGCAATCCGGCCGGCAAGGTGCTGGTCGACCGATTGCGCGCGCTTTTCGCGACCGCGGGCGAGGGGCTGTCGGACACCGAAGCCGGCACGGTCGAAGACCGCGTTCTGGCGCTCGCGGCCCGCGTCTTCGTCTGCGAGCCGTCCGATCTGCGCTTGTCGTCCGAACCCCGCTCTACCTTCGGATGGGACAGTTTCGCCCATCTGACGCTGATCTCGGAGGTCGAGCGCGCCTTCGGCGTCACGCTGTCGGCGCGCGACGTCCTGCGGGTGACGACGCTCGGCCATCTGGCCGAGATCGTCGGCGAGCGAGCCGCCGGAGCGGGAGGCGATGCGTGACGGACCGCAACGCCCGAACGCCGGCGCTTGCGCGCCACTATCGGCCGGCACCGCCGCTGGTCTGGTTTCTGGTGCTGGTGCTGCTCGGCGCGCTCGCCCTTGGCGCTGCGATCTACAGCATCGTAATACCCTGATCGTGCTGCCGGGAGGCCGGTCGCGGCCATGAGCTATCTGAGCATAACATGGCTGTTCTGGATGTGGCTGACCGTGTCGCTGTACTGGCTTGCGCCGCGCCACTGGCGCCAGCTCGTGCTGATGGCGCTGACGGTGATCTTCCTGGCCAGCCGGTCGCCGGAATCGGCCGCGCTGCTGCTGCTCTTCGCGGCGATCGCGCATCTGGCCGGCAATGTCGCCATGCCGACCTTTCGTCCCGTCGCCGCGGCGATCCTCGCCATGCTGGCGGTGCTCGCCTGGTACAAGATCACCCAGCCGGTCAATCTCGACAATCTGCTCGATACCGTCGCGATTCCGCTGGGACTGTCCTATTATACCTTCAGGTGCATCCACTTTCTGATGGAGCGCTACAAGGCGGCGATCCCGCGCGCGACCGGCTCCGAGCTGGCGGGCTATCTCTTGTTCCTGCCCACGGTCGTGGTCGGGCCGATCCACCGCTATGACGACTACCGGCGCGACCTTTACAGGCAGCGCTTCGATCCGGCGCTGGTCTCCGAGGGCGCCGAGCGCATCCTTTACGGCTATGCCAAGATCGTCATCTTGTCGAACTGGCTGATCGAGGGCGTGCTGGGTGACTATATCGCCACCTTCGACGACCCGGCCGCCCCGCACGTCATCTATCTGGAGATCGTCCGGAGCGGGCTGAACCTCTACTTCCAGTTCTCCGGCTATTCGGACATCGCCATCGGCTTCGCCCGGCTCCTGGGATACCGGGTGATGGAGAACTTCAACTGGCCCTATCTTCAGCCCAACATCTCCGCCTTCTGGCGCTGCTGGCACATGTCGCTGTCCCGCTGGTGCCGCGACTATGTCTATTCGGTGGTCGTCGCCAAGACGCGCAGCCCGGCGCTCGGCGCCATGGCGACGATGATCGCCATCGGCCTCTGGCACGAAATCTCGCTGCGCTTCCTGCTCTGGGGCGCCTGGCACGGCGTGGGGCTGATCGTCTGGCAGAAGAGCCAGGGCTGGACGGCGCGCCTGGAAAGTGCGCTGCCGGAAACGGCATTGCCGGTCCTGCACGTGGCCAAGGTCGTCTTCACCGTCCATTTCGTCTGGCTCGGCTTCGTCATCCTGACCGCCGGCACGCCGGCCCAGGCGCTCGAAACCTATGGCCGACTGTTCGGCCTGATCGACTGAGAGGACATCCCGCCCATGTATGGCCTGCTCCTGACACGCTTTTCGCCCGCGCTGGCTGGCTGGCTGTGCGCTGCCTGGTATGCCGGGCTGGCCGTCGCCATCCTTGCCTTCAGCGTCGAGCCGCCGGCGGACTTTCGCTATGCGCGCTATTGAGGCGATCAAGGACAGCGCGATCGCGCGCCGGGTGCGGGGCTGGACCGACCGCCAGGTCGAGATCGCGTTCGGCGCGGGCCTGATCGTCTTCGTCGCCCTCGTTCTGGTGGCCGGGGAGCTGGCCGCGCGCGCGCACGATGCCTGGCGCGGGCCGCCGGCGGGAGAGCTTGACTGGGGCGCGGTGATGAGCCGGATGCAGCCGCACGGGCAGGGCCGGACAAGCCGCTTTCCGGCAAACACGACGATCGGTCACATGGTGTTCAATTCCAGGGGCTTTCGCGGCCCCGATGTCGCCGTGCCCAAGCCCGAGGGAACCGTCCGCATCGCGCTTCTGGGCGATTCCAAGGTGTTCAACGCCGAATATGGGGAAGACCACCTGGTCGCGGCGCGGACGGCCGCCGCCCTTGCGCGGCGCGCGCCGGCCTGCCGTTTCGATCATGTCTCGATCGCCGGGCCGGCCTACACAATGGCGGATCTGGCCGAACTGATCGAAACGGACGGCGATACCGTCGACCCGAGCGTCTATGTGATGTTGTCGGGCTCGCTGCGCGAGGTGCTGCTGCTGCATGCGGGAGCCGATGCGGACGGCGGCCATGTGGCCCAGTACCCCTTCCTGGCTCATTATTCGGAGCTTTGGGACAAGCTTTCGCGCGCTTTCAGCCTGGTTCGGCAGGAGCGGCTGGCGCAGCGGCGCGGCCCGCTTCGGGACGAGCGGCTCGCCGAGATCGCCGGCACGCTCGCAGGACCGGCCGAACGGGTCGCCGTGGCGGCCGGCGACACGCCGCTGCTGGTGATCGGCTATCGCGGCCGGCTGCGCGAAGGTCAGAGCCACGCCGAGCAGATGACGCATACGCGTGCGCTTCGCACCGAAACCCGCAATATGGGCGCGGCGGATCTGGCGCGGCTCAACACACATCTTGTGGTCGCGATGGAGCGCCAGGCGCGCCGTCATGGCTGGACGTTCATCGACCCGATCGCCGACATGGCGCCGACCGCCGAGAATTTCGTCGACCGGACCCACTTCACCCGCCGGGGCATCGAGCTGTTCGCCGACGCATTGGCCGACGCGCTGGTGCCGATCCTGCGCGACGGCGGCCGGCCCTGCCTGCAATAGCGCGTCCGGGTTCGCTCCCGCGCCCGCTTTGCCGCCCATATCGGCCTGAACCGTGACGGCGCCCTTGTCGGCGTTCGGAAGCGCGATGGTCTAGGGTCTGTGATCTGAAGTTCGCTTCGTTACGCGGCATGCTCCGTACGCACTTCAGATTCGATCAGGACACGAGCAGGTCTTTGATTCCAGTGTGGTTTACGGATTTGAAGTTCGTTCAGGAGCGTGCCGAGAACACTGTAACGAACTTCAAATCCACCACACTAGGTGTTCCGTGCTACTCCGCCGCCTCGACACGCTTGGTCGGGCGGCGGGCCAAAAGGTCCTTCAGGAACCGGCCCGTATGGGAGCGCTTCGCCTCGACGATGTCCTCGGGCGTCCCCTCGGCGACGATCTCGCCGCCGCCGTCCCCGCCCTCGGGGCCCAGGTCGACGATCCAGTCGGCCGTCTTGATCACTTCGAGATTGTGCTCGATCACCGCGACGGTGTTGCCCGCCTCGACCAGTTCGTGCAGCACGTCGAGCAGCTTGGCGACATCGTGGAAATGCAGGCCCGTGGTCGGTTCGTCGAGAATATAGAGGGTGCGGCCCGTCGCTCGGCGCGACAGTTCCTTGGCGAGCTTGACGCGCTGGGCCTCGCCGCCCGACAGCGTCGTCGCCTGCTGGCCGACCTTGATATAGCCAAGGCCGACGCGGGCGAGAGTGGCCAGTTTGTCGCGCACCGCCGGCACGGCGGCGAAGAAGTCGACGCCTTCCTCGACGGTCATCTCAAGCACGTCGGAGATCGACTTGCCCTTGAACTCGACGTCCAGCGTCTCGCGATTGTAGCGCTTGCCGTGGCACACGTCGCAGGTGACATAGACGTCCGGCAGGAAATGCATCTCGATCTTGGTGACGCCGTCGCCCTGGCATGCCTCGCAGCGCCCGCCCTTGACGTTGAACGAGAAGCGGCCGGGCTGGTAGCCGCGCGCCCGAGCCTCGGGAAGCTGGGCGAACCATTCTCGGATCGGGGTGAAGGCGCCGGTATAGGTGGCCGGGTTCGAGCGCGGCGTGCGGCCGATCGGCGACTGGTCGATGTCGATCACCTTGTCGATATGTTCGAGCCCGTCGATGCGCTCATGTTCGGCGGGCGCCTCGCGCGCGCCGTTGATGCGGCGCGCGGCGGCCTTGTAGAGGGTTTCGATCAGGAAGGTGGACTTGCCGCCGCCGGACACGCCGGTAACGCAGGTGAACGTGCCAAGCGGCAGGGCCGCCGTGACATGCTTCAGATTGTTGCCTTTCGCCCCGCGCACGGTGATGGCGCGCCCCTTGCGATCGACATGCCGGCGTTCGGCGGGCACGGCGATGCCCATCGCGCCCGAAAGATAGCGGCCGGTGAGCGAGGCGGGGTCGGCCATCACCTCGGCCGGCGTGCCGGACGCGACGATCCGGCCGCCGTGAATGCCCGCCGCCGGCCCGATATCGACCACATGGTCGGCGGTCAGCACCGCGTCCTCGTCATGCTCGACGACGATCACCGTGTTGCCGAGGTCGCGCAGGTGGCGCAGCGTGTCGAGCAGGCGCGCATTGTCGCGCTGGTGCAGGCCGATCGAGGGCTCGTCCAGCACGTAGAGCACGCCCGTCAGGCCCGAGCCGATCTGGCTGGCCAGGCGGATGCGCTGGCTTTCGCCGCCCGACAGCGAGCCCGAGCCGCGCGACAGGGTCAGATAGTCGAGGCCCACATCGTCGAGGAACTTCAGCCGGTCGCGGATCTCCTTGAGAATGCGCGCCGCGATCGCGTTCTGCTTGTCGTTGAGCGCGTCCGGGAGCCGGTCGAACCAGGCCTTCGCCGCGCGGATCGACATGGCCGACACCTGCGAGATGTGCAGCCCGTCGATCCTGACCGCCAGCGCCTCGGGCTTCAGCCGGTCGCCGCCGCAAACGGTGCAGGGGTGCTGCGCCATGTAGCGCTCGATCTCCTCGCGCATCCAGGCCGAATCCGTCTCGCGCCAGCGCCGTTCGAGATTGCCGATCACGCCCTCGAAGCTCTTCTTCGCCTTGTAGGTGCGCAAGCCGTCATCATAGGCGAAGGTGATCTCGGCGCCGCCGGTGCCGTAAAGGATCGCGTTGCGGCCCTCTTCGCTCAGATCGGCCCAGGCGTCGGTCAGGCTGAATCCATAGGCCTTGCCGAGCGCGGTCAGCGTCTGCGTGTAGTAGGGCGAGGGGTTGGCCGATTTCGACCATGGCGCGATCGCCCCCTTGTTCAGCGTCAGCCCCGGATCGGGCACGACCAGCGCCGGGTCGACGCCCTGCTCTGTGCCCAGACCGTCGCAATGGGGGCAGGCCCCGAACGGATTGTTGAACGAGAAAAGCCGCGGTTCGACCTCGGGAATCGTGAAGCCGGACACGGGGCAGGCGAACTTTTCCGAGAACACCAGCCGCTCATGGGTGTCGTTCCTGGACTTGTTGGCCGAGCCCTGGCTGGTCTCCGCCTCGGGCAGCGGCCTGTCGGCGAACTCGGCCACCGCCAGCCCGTCGGCCAGGTGCAGCGCCTGTTCGAGCGAATCGGCGAGCCGCGCGGCCATATCGCCGCGCACCACGATCCGGTCGACCACCACGTCGATGTCGTGCTTGAACTTCTTGTCGAGCGCGGGCGCCTCGGATATCTCGTGGAAGCGCCCGTCCACCTTGACCCGCTGAAAGCCCTTCTTCATCAGTTCGGCCAGTTCCTTTCGGTACTCGCCCTTGCGGCCGCGCACGATCGGCGCCAGAAGGTAGAGCCGCGTGCCCTCTTCCAGCGTCAGGATGCGGTCGGCCATCTGGCTGACGGTCTGGCTCTCGATCGGCAGGCCCGTTGCGGGCGAATAGGGCACGCCCACGCGCGCGAACAAGAGCCGCATATAGTCGTAGATCTCGGTGACCGTCGCCACCGTCGAGCGCGGATTGCGGCTGGTCGTCTTCTGCTCGATGGAGATGGCCGGCGACAGTCCGTCGATCCGGTCGACGTCCGGCTTCTGCATCATCTCCAGGAACTGGCGCGCATAGGCCGAAAGGCTCTCCACATAGCGCCGCTGGCCCTCGGCATAGATGGTGTCGAAGGCGAGCGAGGATTTCCCCGAGCCCGAAAGGCCGGTCATGACGATCAGCGCGTCGCGCGGCAGGTCGAGATCGACATTCTTCAGATTGTGTTCGCGCGCGCCGCGAATGGTGATGAATTTCTGTTCGGTCATGAAAACCAGTCGATCGAAAGGAGCCGGCGCGAGCCGGCAACAGGATTTTCAGCGGCAATGCGATCCACAATGTAGGAAAGGCGCGCTTCAAGTCGAGCATCAATGTCACATATGCTGACATGTCCGTGCTTCCCTTTGGACCCTGTCGGGCCGCTTGACAACGGTATGGCGGCACGATAGAACAAAAAGGGAACATTTGGCAAGCGAAAAAGTCCCTGTGGACGACCGGGCGCCGCCTTCAACCGCAATGCGGGGCGGCGTAGGGTGGCACGAACGGAATGGAGTGCGTTACATGGCAGGCAGCGTGAACAAGGTGATTTTGGTCGGCAATCTGGGCGCCGACCCCGAGATCCGGCGGCTCAATTCGGGCGACCCGGTGGTCAATCTGTCGGTGGCCACCTCCGAGACGTGGCGCGACAAGCAGTCCGGCGAGCGCCGCGACCGGACCGAGTGGCACCGGGTGGTGATCTTCAACGAGAATCTGGCCAAGGTCACCGAGAGCTATCTGAAGAAGGGCGCCAAGGTCTATATAGAGGGCCAGTTGCAGACCCGCAAATGGACCGACCAGAACGGCCAGGACCGCTATTCGACCGAGGTGGTGCTGCAACGCTTCCGCGGCGAATTGCAGATGCTCGACAGCCGCGCCGATGCCCAGGCCGGCTATGGCGGGCGCGGGCAAGGGCAGGTGGGTCAGGGCTCGGGCGGCATGGAGCGCGGCCCGGCGCCGGGCGGCCAGCAGGGCGGCAACGACTTCGTGCGCGATCTCGATGACGAGATTCCCTTCTAGCGGGCGCGGGCCGGCCCTCGCCGGGCAGGCGGCGGATGGCGGGTTTGCGCGCCGCGCCCGCGCCACCGGTCATTTCGCCCTCGGCCCGCTTTTCCTTGTCAGCGTGGTGGCGCTGTTTCTGGCGATGGCGGCCGCAGCGCTCGCCGGTGGAGCCGATACGGCCCGCACGGTCGCCTCAGACCGTTTCGAGTGCCGCACGGAGCCTTGCCGCGTTCGCTTCCAGCACCTCATCGTCCTCCATCGTGCCCGAATGGGGCCTTAGGGCCACGCCTTCATGGCGCGGGATGACATGGACATGCAGATGAAAGACCGACTGGCCGCCGGCCGCCTCGTTGAACTGCGAGATGGCGATGCCGTCCGCATCGAAGGCGGCCTTGGCGGCGCGCGCGATCCGCTGCACGACGGCGATCAGGCCGCCCAGCGTCATCGGTTCGGCATCGAGCAGGTTGCGCGAGGGCGCCTTGGGGATCACCAGCGCATGCCCGTCCGCCTGCGGCATCGCGTCCATGATCACAAGCGTGTGCTCGTCCTCGTAGACCGTGTGGCTTGGTATCTCGCCGCGCAGGATCCTGGCGAAGATGTTGTCGGTGTCATAGTCGGCCATGGCGCGCTCCCGTATCGTCGTGCCGATGTGCTAGAGTGTTTCCACTGAATATTGAATCGTTCGAACGCCGGGAGTTTTGTGCGTTGGCAAGGCGCGTGCGGCGATGCGGTGCTGGCAGCGCGAGATCGTGCGCAACGCAGCCAGCGCGCAAGGAGCCAAGTTCGAGCGCTTGCAGTTCGTCGTGCGTTTTCAATATCCTAACCTTGGCGGCTTGGACGACTTTTCCGCCCCGGCAGCGTCGAAATCCTCGACCGATGCCATCGCATCGCTCTGCGGTGTTCTCCTTGCCGGAACGAAAAATCCACGCCATCGAACTGCTTCAATATTCAGTGGAAATGCTCTAGCTGCGCCTTCCGCCCGCTTCAACCGCTTTTCTTGAACGGTCCGGCGCCAGACAGGATTTCGCCGAAGCGCGCAACGTCCGCCCGCTCGTGGCGCAGATGGTCCTCGATCGCTTTCCGGAACCCCTGGTGCGGAATGAAATGGGCCGAGTGCGTGGTCACCGGCAGGTAGCCGCGCGCCAGCTTGTGCTCGCCCTGCGCGCCGGCCTCGACCACCTTCAGCTTGCGGTCGATCGCAAAGTCGATCGCCTGATGGTAGCAGACCTCGAAATGCAGGAACCGATGGTGCTCGACGCAGCCCCAGTGGCGACCGAAGATCGTGTCCCCGCCGATGAAGTTGATCGCCCCGGCGATGTAGCGGCCCTCGCGCACCGCCATGACGAGCAGAACGTCCCCTGACATCCGTTCGGCGACGAGCGAGAAGAAGCGCCGGTTGAGATAGGGCCGTCCCCATTTGCGGCTGCTCGTGTCGGTGTAGAACCGATAGAAGGCGTCGAGGGCGGCCTCGGTGAGGTCGGCGCCGGTCAGCCATTCGATCCCGATGCCGTTTTCAAGCGCCGTCGCGCGCTCCTTCCGGAGCGCCTTGCGCTTGCGCGAGGCCAGCGTTTCCAGGAATTCGCCGTACGAGCCGTACCCCCTGTTGGCGAAGTGGAACTGCTGGTCGGTGCGGTGCAGGAAGCCGGCGCCCAGCAGGGCCTCCATGTCCTGCTCCCCGGCGAAGGTGACATGGGCCGACGACAGGCCCAGCCGCTCCGACAGCCGGCCGATCGCCGCCGCCAGGGCGGCCCGGGCGGCCGCCGCACCGACGTCGGGGCCGATCAGCAGGCGCGGGCCGGTGGCCGGCGTGAACGGCACCGAGCATTGCAGCTTGGGATAGTAGCGTCCGCCGGCGCGCTCCCAGGCGTCGGCCCAGGCATGGTCGAACACATATTCGCCCTGGCTGTGCCCCTTCAGGAAGGCCGGCGCGGCGGCCAGCGCGTTGCCGGCCGCATCCTCAAGCACAAGGTGCTGGCCATGCCAGCCGGTTTGCGCGACGGCGCACCCCGACTCCTCAAGCGCGCTCAGAAAGGCATGGCTGACGAACGGGTTGTAGCGCGCCCCGCTTGCCCTGCCCGCGCCCGCGAACGCGTCCCAGGCCTGGCGCGGAACGTCGGCGATGCGCTCATGCACGCGCACCGAGAAGGTCTCGGCCGGTGCCGGTGCGGCGTCGTATGCGGTCGGGCGGGCCATGGCGGCACATGTATTGCGGCGCAG
>NZ_CFIFWG010000089.1:0-12490 GCF_984466335.1 Roseitalea sp.
ACGGTGACGCCGCACGATGCGGGGCTTTCCTGGGCCGTGGGCAGGAAGAAGGCCGATTTCGTCGGCATGCGCGGCTTGCAGCGTCCCGATCTCTTGGCCAAGGGCAGGCGTCAACTGGTCGGCCTCGGATCGAGGGACGGCAAGACGGTGCTGGAGGAAGGCGCGCAGATCGTCGCCGATCCGGGCCAGGCGCCGCCCATGACGATGATCGGCTGGGTCTCCTCGTCCTACTGGTCGGACAATTGCGGGGCGCCGATCGCCATGGCGCTGGTCGAGGACGGGTTCGCGCGCATGGGCGAGACGCTCCACGTGCCGATGCCCGATGGCGTCATCGAAGTCGAGGTTCGCGACACCAATTTCTGGAACCCGCAAACGGAGGGCGCCGATGGCTGACATTGCCGCGATCGCCGGTCGCGCCCATCCGCTGGCCGGCCGCAGCGCCGCGGGCGGCGGCGTCTCCATCAACCCGGCGCCGGCCGCGCACCGGCTTAGCCTGCGCTGCGCCCCGTCGGCCGTTGCGGCCCTGTCCGATGCGCTCGGCGTCAAGCTGCCGCGCCGTCCCAAGAAGAGCGCCGTCTCCGGCGCGCGTCTTGCCCTGTGGCTCGGTCCGGACGAATGGCTGATCGTCGACGAGGCGGCCGATCCGGCGGCCGCGCTCGCCGGGATCGAAGCGCCGCACAGCGCCGTCGACGTCTCGCACCGGAACACGGCGATCATGGTGACCGGCGTCAGTGCGGCGGAACTGATCGCCCATGGCTGCCCGCACAATGTATCGCTTGAGGCGTTTCCGGTCGGCGCCTGTTCGCGCACCGTCTTCGGCAAGGCCGAGATCGTGCTGTACCGGCCGGCAGCCGAGACGTTCCGCATCGAGGTGTGGCGGTCCTTTTCGGACTATGTGTTCGCCTATCTGGCGGACGCGGCGCGCGATCTGGGCTGGCCGGGCGCGCAGATCAGGCCGGTTTGACGACCATCAGCGTCAGCCATCGTGCGGTGAGCGCCGGCTTCATGCTGCCTTCGATCTCAAGCGTGACGTCATAGGTGAAAAGGATGCGGCCCGAGGGGCGGATGTCCGCATCGCCGAGCATGAAAACGGCGCGCACGCGCGCGCCCGACTTGACCGGGGCCTGGAAGCGCACCCGGTCGAAGCCGTAATTGACGCCCATCCGAACATCGCCCTTGAGTTCGGGCAGCGCCTCGTAGGCGAGCGTGGACAGCAGCGACAGGGTCAGAAAGCCATGCGCGATCGTGCCGCCGAAGGGCGTCTCGCGCCCCGCGCGCTCGGGATCGGTGTGAATCCACTGGCGGTCGTCGGTCGCCTCGGCGAACCCGTCGATCATGGCCTGGGTGACCGTGCGCCAAGCGGACGTGCCCACATGCGTGCCGACCAGCGCGGGAAGCGCGTCGATCGAAACGCGGCGTTTGTCCGGGGCGGGCTCGGTCATGGCGGGGCACCTCGTGCTCCTTGGAAGGTTTGGCGGCCCGAGGCTCTTAGAGCCTGGCGAGCGCTTCGCAAATCCCGGGCAAGTCAATCGAAAGGGATGGTGGGCGATGCTGGGATTGAACCAGCGACCCCTTCGATGTCAACGAAGTGCTCTCCCGCTGAGCTAATCGCCCATCCGTGTGGGGCGGCATACACCATGAACGGCCGTGGCGGTCAAGTGGCCGTGGCGGCCGGTTGCGGCAAGGTTCCCGATCGGGCTCAGGCGGCCTGAATCAGCTTTTCGACCTCGTTGACCAGATCGCGCAGATGGAACGGCTTAGACAGAACCTTGGCGTCCCTTGGGGCCTGGGAATCGGGGTTGAGCGCGACGGCGGCGAAACCGGTGATGAACATCACCTTGAGATCCGGATCGAGCTCGGTCGCCCGGCGGGCCAGTTCGATGCCGTCCATTTCGGGCATCACGATGTCGGTCAGAAGCAGCGTGAACGGCTCTTCGCGCAACCGCTCATAGGCGCTTGCGCCATTGTCGAAGTCGATCACCTCGTAACCCGCCTTCTCCAGGGCCTTGACCAGGAAACGGCGCATGTCGTTATCGTCTTCTGCCAGCAAAATCCGTTGCATCGTCCTGCTTCTTCTTCGTCCCCACGGCGGTCGACGGCGCATCGGCACCCGCTCATCGCAAAGCGCGGTAAAAATGCGGCATATGCCCGGGGGCGTCAATCGTGCGTCAACCGGGCCCGCACTTGCGCGCCAATGTCCTCTGGACACGGCCCGGCGCGCCTGTCAACACTGTCGCAGGTAAACATATGCGGCAGGGACTTTCCGATTTCCATGTTGATCGCGCCCGACTTCTGTCACCATCCCGCGTTCGAGGTTCGCGCGCCGCAGCAACACAGCGTGCCCTTCGTGTTCAATTCGCCGCACAGCGGCCGGCACTACCCACGGCGGTTCCTCGACATGACCCGGCTCGACGAGACGGCCGTGCGGCGTTCGGAGGACTTTTTCGTCGACGAATTGTTCGACGGGGCCACGCGCCTGGGCGCGCCGATGCTGCTCGCCCACTTCCCGCGCGCCTATCTCGACGTCAATCGCGAGCCCTACGAGCTCGATCCGCGCATGTTCTCGGACCGCCTTCCGGCGTTCGCCAACCGCCAGTCGATCCGCGTCGCGGGCGGGCTGGGCACGGTGCCGCGCGTGGTTTCGGAGGGCCAGCCCATCTATGCGCGGCGCATCGGTTTCGGGGAGGCGCGCCAGCGCATCGAGACCATCTACAAGCCCTATCACTCGACCCTGCGCGGGCTCCTGGCGCAAACCTACCGGCGCTTCGGCTACGCCGTTCTGGTCGATTGCCATTCCATGCCGGCCTCGATCCGGATCGGCGCCGAGGGCACCCGCCCCGACTTCGTCCTGGGCGACCGCTTCGGCACCAGCGCGAGCGCCGGGATCAGCGAAAGCGCTGCGCGCATCCTGCGGTCCATGGGCTATCTGGTCACGGCCAACAAGCCCTATGCGGGGGGCTTCATAACCGAGCATTACGGCCGGCCGGCAAAGGGCCTGCACGCGATCCAGATCGAGATCAATCGCGGGCTCTATGTCGATGAGCGGACGCTGGCCCGAAAGCCGGGCTTCGAGGCTCTGCGCGCGGATCTTTTTCGCTTCATGCGCATGCTCGTGAACTTGCCCGCAAGCACCTTTGCGGACTATTCCGTCGCCGCCGAATAGGGCCTTCCACCAAAGCAAAAAAGACCGCATTCGGGTGAATGCGGCCAAAGTCTAGGGAGGAAACGCCCAAGGAGGGCGCGACAGGAGATCCTGTCGAGGGCCAGTCTATGTTGCGATGCACACTTGTCAAGCGCCGACAGCGTTGTTTTTCGCAGGTGCAGCATGATCCAGGGGGACGGAACAATGGCGGAACTGCCCGAGCGCGGGTTTCTGATCGAATTGGCGCGCGTGGCGGCGGCCGAGACCCTGCCGCGCTTTCGCGCCGCGGGCCAGGTCGTCAACAAGCTGGGCGAGGGGTTCGATCCGGTCACCGAGGCCGACCGGGCCGCCGAGGCCGCCTTGCGCGCGCTGATCGCCGAACGCCATCCGGACCACGGCATCGTCGGCGAGGAATATGGCAGCCAGGGCGAGAGGGGGCGCCATGTGTGGATCATCGATCCCATCGACGGCACGCGCGCCTTCATCTCCGGGCTGCCGGTTTGGGGCACGCTCGTCGGCCTGACGGTGGACGGCATCGCCCGCAGCGGCTTCATGCACCAGCCCTTCACCGACGAATTGTACCTTGCGGACGGCGGAGGCGCGGTGCTGATTCGGGGCGATGACGAGGCGCGGACGCTGCGCACCCGCTCCGGCGTCGGACTGGCGGCGGCCACGCTCTTCACCACCACGCCGGCGCTCTATCAGGGCGCCAGGCGGGCGCGCTACGACGCGCTCGAAGCGGCGGTCCGCCTGCCGCGCTACGGCTGCGACTGCTACGGCTTTGCGATGGTCGCGGCGGGTCATGCCGACATCGCCGTCGAACCGGGGCTTGCGCCCTACGACATTTGCGGCCTTGTGCCGCTGATCGAGCAGGCGGGCGGCGTCGTGACGCGCTGGGACGGCGGCCGGCCCGAACGGGGTGGCGACGTCATCGCCGCCGGCTCGGCCGAGCTGCACGCCGCCGCGCTCGACATCCTCAATCGCTGAGGCTTAGAGGCTGTCCCCGAGTTGGAAGCACGCCTAGCCGGGAATGAAGGCGTCGAAGGCGGCGAAGAACTGGTCGCGATAGACATCGGCCTCCTGCATCAGCTCGTGGCGCGCGCCCGAAACCGCGATCGTCGATCCGGCGCGCATGCGGCGGCCGGCGTCCTCGATGGCGGCGGTCGAGACGATGCGGTCGGCGCTGGCGGCGACCATCAGCACCGGCACGCGGATCGCGGCCATGTGCGCGCTACCGCGCGCGCGCTCGATGCCGGCGATCGCCGCGCGCAGCCAGGCGGCCGTCGGTGCGCCGAGGCCGAGCCCGCCGGCCGGATCGAGGATGCGCCTGTTGCGGGCGAAGCGGACGGGATCGGACGTCAGCCCGTTCGTTTCGAAGCCGATGCCGGCGGTGCCCTTGCCGCCCCTGCCCATATAGGTCCGCCCCAGGCCCAGACAGTGCAGCGCGGACGTCAACGGTGCCAGAAGGGATGCCGGCGGACCCTCCGGCGACAGGCCCAGGAGCGGTGCCGACAGGACCATGCGCTCGATCCGATTCAAAAGGCGCGGCGCGGCCAAAAGCGCAATGAGCGCCCCCATCGAATGGGCAAGCACGAACAGGGGCGGCCGCGCCTCGGCCAGGAACACATCGGCCAGCATATGGTCCAGATCGGCCTCGTACTGGGCGAAATCGTCGACATAGCCGCGCCGGGCGTCCCGCAGAAAACGCGTCGAGCCGCCCTGGCCGCGCCAGTCGAACGTGCCAACGTCAAACCCGCGCGCCAGAAGATCGGCACAGGTTTCGCCGTATTTCTCGATGCATTCGTTGCGGCCGTGCAGCAGGATGACCGCGCCTTTGCAGGGGGAGACATCGGTCCGGAAGACGCAATAGCGCAGCGAAAAGCCGTCGTCGGTCCGACTGCGGCCCTGCCTGAAGGGGTCGGGGCAGGCGATGCCCTCAAAGGGAACAAGGACGCTCATGGTCGGCTCGCCCATTGCGACTGCGCGCCGTGATAGGCGGCTGCCAGCTCGACGTCAAAGGAAAACCGGAGACGCCGTTCGGGCGCCTCCGGTCGCCGGCCGGACGCGAAGGGACGTTGCGGTCCGGCCGGTCCGATGGCGGGATCAGTTGATCCCGAACGAGAAGGTCAGGCTGCCGCGACCCTGGCGATGGCCATGCCGGCGGGGCGAGGGATGATAGTGGTGCAGGACCCGGCGCTGGACGACCTGCCCGCTCCGGGGGTGGATCTTCAGCGCGATCAGGCCGCGCCGGCCATAGGCGCGGGCGCGCCAGTAGCCGTTGCGGAAGTGGACGCGGTGCACGTCGCGATAGCCGCGCTTATGGAGGCCGCGGACGACGGCGCGCTTGGGCAGGGCGTGATGATGGCTGCGATGGTGGACCGTTTGAACGGTTGCGGCCGGGCCGACGATGATGGTGGCGTCCACCGATCGGGCGTCGGCGGGCGTGGCCGTGCCAAGGGCGGTCGCCGCTATAAAGCCGGCGGCAAGGAGGGGAGCTTTCAGCATGATGCCGGTTTCCTTTCGGCTGGGACCATGGGTGCTGCGGTGTTTGCCGTTGCATCTTTCGGGCAACGTGAAGCCACCATGGCACGGTGCGCCTGAACGGGGCCGGAAGCGGCCGTTCATCCGCCGTTCATGTCGGCCCCGAAGGAGGGGCTTGAACCGAAAATCGGCGCTTACCATATCAGGCGCGCAGGCGCCTTTCGGGCCTGCCGGCCACGCATCAGACATGCCTTGCGGGTGTCTGCGGCCGCACATGTTCGATGTTGCTCACTGGAGGACAGAACCCATGCGACACGTTGACTTTTCGCCACTTTATCGCTCCACCGTCGGCTTCGACCGGCTGTTCACCATGCTCGATTCGCTCGGCCAGCCCGACAACGGCCAGACCTATCCGCCCTACAATATCGAGCGGACGGGCGAGAACGCCTACCGCGTCACCATGGCGGTTGCCGGCTTCGCCGAAGAGGACCTGGCCATAGAGGCCAAGGCCAATGTGCTGAAGGTGGCCGGCGCCAAGCCCGAGGACAGGCCGGACGAGACGCGGGACGTTCTGCATCGCGGCATCGCCTCGCGCGCCTTCGAACGCCGCTTCCAGCTTGCCGACTATGTCGAAGTGACCGGAGCGCAGCTCGAAAACGGTCTTCTGCACATCGATCTGGAGCGAGAAATCCCCGATTCGATGAAGCCCCGCAAGATCGAGATCAGCCGCGGCAACGGCGCTTCGGCCAGGCAAATCGAGGCCAAGGCCCGGAACTGACCTGTCGATCAGGACCCATCGGACCCCGCGGGCGGCCCCTTGCAGGTCGCTTGCGGGGTCCGACCGACCGCCGGCGCCCTCCCTCGTCGGCGGTCACCCTTTCGGCCGCTGACGCGCGTAGCGCCGGCCCAGCAGATGGTCGACCGACAGCCTGCCGGGCCCCCGCGCCACGATCAGCGCCAGGAGCACTGTCCACATCAGGCGCTGGTCGTAGATGACGGCATCGGGCAGGCGGTCGAACATCGATCCGACGAAGCGTCCCTCAAGCCCGTGAAAGGCGATGTCGACATAGCTCTGCACGATGACGAAGACGATCATGCCGAGCGCTGCGATCCGGCTCCACAGGCCGATGACGATCAGGATCGGCAGGATGATCTCAGTCCATGTGCCCAGCAGCACGATCACATGCCAGGGAAAGAACGGAATGGCGGCGATGTCGAAGCCGTAATGCTCCATCACCGACGGCAGGATCGACGCATAGGCGCCAAGCGACGGGTTCAAAAAGCCGAAAACGCCGTCGCCGAGCTTCTGCCAGCCGGAATTCAGATAATAGAGCGCCAGAACGCTGGCGAAGGCCAAACGCGCCGCAAGCCCGGTGAACCAGCCGGCGGTCGCCCGTTCGATCCCGCCGAAAACGACATCGTGCAGGCGCACGATCGCCGCGACCGGCCCCGACGGGGCGGGCGGTTCGGGCGCGCGCCCGTCTCCACTGGCGGAATCGGTCATGGTTCCCCTCCTGATTGCGGCGCGGCGACGGCGGCGAGCGCCCCCGTCGACAACAGTGCCGTCAGGGCGCTGTTCAAGTCAAATGCGTCGTCCTCGTCCGTCGCCGCGCCGGCGGCGGTGCCCAGTGTCGCGCCCGATGCCAGTTCGGCGACAAAACGCGCCGCGGGCGGGGCGATCGGGGTCACGGTAACCTTGTCGGCCGGCCGGGTTATCAGGATCGCCTCGGCCCTCGCGCCGGTGATCGGCGCCTGTTCCATCAGGTCGCGGTTCATGGCGAAGATGCGAAAGACCGGGTAGGCGGAGGCGATGACCGCGCAGGCCGGGTGCATGACGAAGCGCGCCTGGGCGATGCGGTCGGGCGGAATCGTACCCAGCCTTGCCGGGTCGAGCGGCGTCGCGTCGGCGGCATGAAAGGCGGTCAGCCAGGCGCGCTCGGCGCGGGCGACGTCGGGCAGATAGGGCAGGGACCGCGCCGGAGCGAAGCCGGCGATGAAGTCCGCAAAGGTCTCGCCGTAGCGGAACAGAAGCTTCGACCGGGGCGGATGGGCGCGCACATGGGCGCGCGCCATCTCGCGGAAGAACCGCTCGCCGGTCAGCTTGCACACGGCCGGGAAGATGTCGGCCATGGCGTCGATCAGGCTGACCGTCACATTGTTGCGATAGACATTGTAGCGCTTGACGGCCGCCTTGCCGCGCGGGCCGGCCACATGGGCGGGCGTAGCGCGATCCGGGTCGAGCAGCCCGGCGGCGAAGCCCTCCGTGTCGAGGGCGGCGGGCAGGTCAGGCAGGGACCGCATGACGCGCCTCGCCGGCCGGTGCCGCATGGCGTTCGAGGATCGCGTTGGCGCTGTCGGCCTCGCCGCGCAGAACCGGCCATTCAGGCAGGTCGCTGTCCCATTCGACAAGCGTCGGGATCGGGCCGGTGCGCGCGATCACCTCTTCATAGAGCGTCCAGACCGGATCGGCGATCGGCCTGTCGTGGCTGTCGATCAGAAGCAGCGCGCCTTCGTCGTCCTCCTGTTCGGTGTGCCCCGCCAGATGGATCTCGCCGACATGCCCGAGCGGAAAGGCGGCCAGATAGGCGCGCGCCGAATAGCCGTGATTGGTGGCCGATACGAACACGTTGTTGATGTCGAGCAGGAGGCCGCAGCCGGTGCGCGCGACGACCGCGCGCAGAAAGTCGGTCTCGCTCATGGCCGAATTGTCGAACACCACGTAGGTGGCCGGGTTTTCGAGCAGCATGCGTCGCCCCGTCGCCTCCTGCATGCGGTCGATATGGCCGCACACATGGGCGAGCGTTTCGTTCGTGTAGGGCAGCGGCAGCAGATCGTTCAGAAAGACGTCTTCATGGGTCGACCAGGCCAGATGCTCGGAGATGAGGCCGGGCTCATAGCGTTCGCACAGGGCGGCGAAGCGCGCCAGGTGATCCTCGTCCAGCGGATCGGGGCCGCCGATCGACATGCATACGCCGTGCAGGGAAAGCGGGAAGTCGCGGCGGACGCGTTCGAGCGTGCGGTGCGGCGGGCCGCCATCGCCCATATAGTTTTCCGCATGCACTTCCAGAAAGCCGACCGAACCGGGATCGGCGAGGATCGCGGCCAGGTGATCGGACTTGAACCCGACCCCGGCCGAAGCTGGGATCGTGGCCTCCTGGAAGGCCGGGTTTGCCGCAAACCGGAGGCCGCCCCGAGGGGAGGAGGCGGCGGAAACGGCGCCATGGCGGGCGCGGTTGAGAGCGTTGGTCATGGCGTCGGACTCCGGTTTGCAGCAAGGGAAAGCCGGCCGTGATCAGGCCGGCAGGTCGCGATCGAGTTCGCTCAGCGAGCCCATGCGGTCGCCGGGCAGTTCGATCGTGGCGCAGGTGCCTTCGGGCACGAAGGTCCACGCATTGCCCTGATAGTCGACGGTCGAGGTGCCCTGGCAGGTGGTGCCGGGGCCCGCGGCGCAGTCGTTCTCGCCGGCCAGCGAAACGCCGAAGCACTTCTCGTTGGCGGCGTGCGCGTCGGTGACGCCCGCAAGATTGCCGCCGGCGACGGCGGCGGCGACGGCGCCGGCGATCACAGCGCCGGACAGGACGGTCTTGGTTGCTTTGGACATGGATGTCTCCCTTCAGGAACCAATGTCCGGCACCGCGCCGGACGGGCGGAAGCTTCCAAAAGCGCCGATAAATGGGAAATCAACGGGCCGTTATCGGATATCACTTCGCCGTGATCTGCGCGTGAGGCTTCCGCAGGGCCCGAAAGGGCGGCACCGAGGGCCGGCCAGAGCCCGGTGCGCCGATATCGGAGATGGCTCGGTCGCCGCCCGCCCGGTCGCCGGCAGCGAAACGGATAGGGCGGACATGGCCCTAAAGGGTGGCCCCAAAAGATGGCCCCAAGGGATTGCGTGCGGCGCTTCATCGCGTGTTTGGGCCGCACCGGCAATCTTTGGCACGCCGACCTTGTGAATTGTGGCGAAATCTGCCATAAATCAGGTCAGCAATGCTGTCCTATTAGGGGTCCGTCGACGGAAAACGCCCGTCCCGGACCCGAACGCGCCCGATAAAGCAGCAGGGCAACGTCCAAAATGGCGACGAAGCGGATCGCGCTGCCGGACCCGATCCGGTGACGGACCCGGACCGACGCCGGCTGCGACAGGGCGCGTTGGAGGCTGGCGGCGCCAACGGGCGCGCGGGGCGCGCGCCTCGACGAACCGGAGGGAAGATGATGAAGAAGATGATGCCATCGCGCCAGTTCGCGCCGGCTCGCGGCCAGGCGACCCCCCGGCGCGCCGCCGCCGGCAAGCGCGCCGGTCTTCCCGCTGCCCAGGGCCTTTACGATCCGCGCAACGAGCACGATGCGTGCGGCGTCGGCTTCATCGCCCACATGAAGGGCGAAAGGTCGCATCGGATCGTCGCCGACGGGCTGGCGATGCTGGAGAACCTGACCCATCGCGGCGCGGTGGGCGCCGACCCGCTGATGGGCGACGGCGCGGGCATGCTCGTGCAGATCCCGCACGCTTTCCTCGTCGCCGTGATGGCCGGACAGGGCGTTGCCTTGCCCGCCGAGGGCGACTATGCGGTGGCGCACGTCTTCATGCCGCGCGATGCGGCCCTTCGCGACCATTGCGTCGACATCATCGGCGAGGCCGCGGCCGCCGAGGGCGTCGATGTGATCGCCATGCGCGACGTGCCGGTCGACAATGCGTCCCTGTCCAGGGATCCCGACATCGCCGCGAGCGAGCCGGCGCATGTGCAGGTCTTCCTCGCCAGGCCGGGCGGGCTCGACGGCGATGCGTTCGAGCGGCGTCTGTTCATCCTGCGCAAGGTGATCTCCAACCGCGTCTACGGCGAGACCGACGGCCGCGACAACGGCTTTTACATCGTCTCGATGTCCTCGCGCACGATCGTCTACAAGGGCATGTTCCTGGCCTATCAGCTCGGCGCCTATTATGACGATTTGCGCGATCCGCGCTTCGAAAGCGCCGTGGCGCTCGTCCACCAGCGCTTTTCGACCAACACCTTCCCGAGCTGGAAGCTGTCGCACCCCTACCGGATGGTCGCCCACAATGGCGAGATCAACACGCTGCGCGGCAACGTCAACTGGATGGCGGCGCGGCAGGCGTCCGTCGCCTCGCCGCTGTTCGGCGAGGAGATCTCCAAGCTGTGGCCGATCTCCTATGAAGGCCAGTCGGACACGGCCTGCTTCGACAACGCGCTCGAATTCCTCGTGCAGGGCGGCTACTCGATGGCGCACGCGGTGATGATGCTGATCCCGGAAGCCTGGGCCGGCAACATGCTGATGGATGACGCGCGCAGGGCTTTCTACGAGTACCATGCCTGCCTGATGGAGCCGTGGGACGGGCCGGCGGCGGTGGCCTTCACCGATGGGCGCCAGATCGGCGCGACGCTCGACCGCAACGGGCTGAGGCCGGCGCGTTACGTCGTCACCGACGACGACCGGGTGATCATGGCCTCCGAGGCGGGCGTGATCACCGTGCCCGAGCAGACCATCACCGCCAAATGGCGGTTGCAGCCGGGCAGGATGCTGCTGATCGACATGGACAAGGGCCGCATCGTCTCCGACGAGGAGATCAAGCACGAAATGGCCGCGATGCATCCGTACCGCGACTGGGTTCGGAACACGCAGATCATTCTGGAGGACCTCGACCCCGTGCCGGTGCGGCCGGTGCGCGACGACGTCACCCTGCTCGACCGGCAGCAGGCGTTCGGCTACACCCAGGAAGACACGAGGATGCTGATGGCGCCGATGGCCACGACCGGCCAGGAGGCGATCGGCTCGATGGGCACCGACACGCCGATCTCGGCGATGAGCGACAAGTCCAAGCTGCTCTATACCTATTTCAAGCAGAACTTCGCGCAGGTGACCAACCCCCCGATCGATCCGATCCGCGAGGAGCTGGTGATGAGCCTTGTCTCCTTCATCGGCCCGCGTCCGAACCTGTTCGACCTGAAGGGCCATGCCACGCGCAAGCGGCTCGAAGTCCGCCAGCCGATCCTGTCGAACGTCGATCTTGAGAAGGTCCGCTCGATCGGCCATTCAGAGGATTTGTTCGACACCAAGACGCTCGATACGACCTATCCGGCCGACCAGGGCGCGGACGGCATGAAGGCGGCGCTCGAACGGCTCTGCGAGCGGGCCGAAAAAGTCGTCCATATGGGCTACAACATCATCATCCTGTCCGACCGCCGCATCGGGCCGGACCGGATCGCCATTCCCGCCCTGCTTGCGACGGCGGCGGTGCATCACGCGCTGATCCGCAAGGGCCTGCGCACCTCGGTCGGCCTCGTCGTGGAATCGGGCGAGCCGCGCGAGGTGCATCATTTCTGCTGCCTTGCCGGCTACGGCGCCGAGGCGATCAACCCGTATCTGGCCTTCGACACGCTGGCCGACATGCACGAGCGGGGCGAGTTCCCGCCCGAGGTCGACCGGCACGAGGTGGTCGAGCGCTACATCAAGTCGATCGGCAAGGGCATCCTGAAGGTCATGTCCAAGATGGGCATTTCGACCTACCAGTCCTATTGCGGCGCGCAGATCTTCGATGCGGTCGGCCTTGCGGGCGACTTCGTCGACGGCTTCTTCTTCGGCACGGCGACGACGATCGAGGGCGTGGGACTGGCCGAGGTCGCCGAGGAGACCGTCCGCCGGCACGAGGCGGCCTTCTCCGACGACCCCGTGTTGCGCACCGCGCTCGACGTGGGCGGCGAGTACATGTACCGCATGCGCGGCGAGGACCATGTGTGGACGCCGGAGGCGGTGGCCTCCCTGCAACATGCGGTGCGCCGTCAGGCGCCGGACGAATATCATCGGTTCGCCGACGAGGTGAACGCCGAGAGCCGGCGCGCCAAGACGATACGCGGGCTG
>NZ_CFIFWG010000090.1:0-12461 GCF_984466335.1 Roseitalea sp.
CGCGCCGGCGCGCGAAGCGGCCGCGGCGGCCATCGGCGCCCATCTGGCCGCCCATGGCGGCCTCGCCCTTATGATCGACTACGGCCATCGGCGCACGGCCGTCGGCGACACGCTGCAAGCGGTGCGCGAGCACGCCTACGCCGATCCGCTCGCCGAACCGGGCCTTGCCGACCTGACATCGCATGTCGACTTCGAAGCCGTCGCCCGGGCCGCCGCCAAGGCGGGCGCGGTGCCCCCGCCGCCCCTCACGCAGGGCGATTTCCTTGTGGGCTGCGGCATTCTGGAGCGCGCGGGCGCGCTGGGCGCCGGCGCGAACACGGCGGCACGGACGGCGATCGAGGCCGCGGTCGACCGCCTTTGCGGCCATGGCGACGGGCGGATGGGGACGCTGTTCAAGGCTTTGTGCCTGACCGGCACCGGTTTCGGCCGCGCTCCGCCGCCCTTTTCGACCGGTTGACATGACCGCCTCGTTCCCACAGCGTCGGCGCGGCCAAGACGGGATGGTGGACGCATGAACGAACACAGGCCGCCGCTGCTCCAGCCGGTGACGGACGCGGGCCTTGAGGCTTGCGACGCCATGCGCCACGGTTTCTTCACCCGCGTCGGCGGCGTGTCGGAAGGGCTCTATGCCGGGCTCAACGCCGGCTCGGGCTCCGCCGACGATCCAGCGAACGTGCATGAGAACCGCCGCCGCATCGCCGGCTGGCTTGGCGCCGATCCCGCCGCGCTGAGCGGTTGCCACCAGGTCCACTCGGCCGATGTCGTCGCGGTCGACGCGCCCGTTCCGGCCGGCGGCCGCCCGAAGGCCGACGCCCTCGTCACCGCAACGCCCGGCCTGCCGATCGCAGTCCTGACCGCCGATTGCGCCCCCGTCCTGTTCGCCGATGCCGGGGCCGGCGTGATCGGCGCCGCCCATGCCGGCTGGAAGGGCGCGCTGACGGGCGTGCTCGAAAACACCGTGGACGCGATGATCGCGCTCGGCGCGAACCGCCCGGCCATTCACGCGACGGTCGGCCCGACGATATCGCAGGTCAATTATGAGGTCGGTCCCGAGTTCGGCGACCGGTTCCTGGCCGCCGAGCCCGACCATGCGCGCTGGTTCGCGCCGAGCGTCAAGGCGGACCATTTTATGTTCGACCTGCCGGGCTTTTGCGTCGCGCGGCTGGCGGCGGCGGGCGTCGCAGCCTCGGCGACGGGCCGGTGCACCTATGCCGACGAGGCGCGCTTTTTCTCCTACCGTCGCACGACGCATCGCGGCGAACCGGACTATGGCCGGCAGATGTCGGCCATCATGCTCGTCTGACCACACCCCAACCGCAAGGGAGCGCATCGATGGCCCTGCATTTCGACGCCGACGAATTCGCCACGCGCAAGGCGCGCCTGCTGGCCGCCATGGAGGAGGCCAAGCTCGACGCCATGCTGCTGTTCGCGCAGGAGAGCATGTACTGGCTGACCGGCTACGACACGTTCGGCTTCTGCTTCTTCCAGTGCATGATCGTCGAGAAGTCCGGCGAGGTGTCGCTGTTGACGCGCTCGGCCGACCTGCGCCAAGCCCGCCATACGTCCAATGTCGAGACGATCCTGGTGTGGGAGGATCGCGGCAACGCCAATCCGACCAAGGACCTGCGCGCGCTTTTGGCCGACCGCGATCTGCTCGGCGCCCGGATCGGGGTCGAATATGACAGCGCGGGCCTGAACGCCCATTACGGCCACCTGCTCGACGAGCAGATGAAGAGCTTTGCCGACATGGGCGATGCGTCGGCGCTCGTGCCGGGGCTGCGCGCCGTCAAGAGCCCGGCGGAGATCGCCATGGTGCGCAAGGCGGCCGAACTGGCCGACGATGCGTTCGAGGCGGCCATGAAGGCGATCGGCGCCGGCGCCGACGAGGCGGCGATCCTCGCCGCGCTCCAGGGCGAAATCCTTGCCCGCGGCGGCGACTATCCGGGCAACGAGTTCATCATCGGCTCGGGCGAGGACGCGCTTTTGTGCCGCTACAAGTCCGGCCGGCGCACGCTCGGCGAAAACGACCAGCTCACGCTCGAATGGGCGGGAACCTGGCGGCGCTACCATGCCGCGCTGATGCGCACCGTGATCGTCGGGCGGCCGACCGACCGCCACGTCGAGATGCACGCCGCCGCCCGCGCCGCGCTGGAGGCCGTCGAGGGCGCGATGCGGCCCGGCCACACCTTCGGCGACGTGTTCGATGCCCACGCCCGCGCGCTGGAGGCGGCCGGCATGACGCGGCATCGGCTCAATGCGTGCGGCTATTCGCTGGGCGCGCACTTCACGCCATGCTGGATGGACAGGCCGATGTTCTACACCGGAAATCAGGAACCGGTCGTTCCCGACATGACGCTGTTCGCCCACATGATCATCATGGATTCCGACAGCGGCACGGCGATGTCGCTCGGCTGCACCTACCTGACCACGGACACCGCGCCGGAACCGCTTTCAAGGCTCGGCTTTGATTTGCCCGTTGCTTGAGGTAAAAAGACAGACACACCGGGTGACGAGGCGATGAGAGACGATCATGGGCGCAATCGGCGCAACGCGCCCGCCGCGCGTGCGGCTCTGGCCGGCGCGGCGCTTCTGGCCGTGCTCGCCCTCGCCGGCTGCCAGCTTGGCGATGGAACCGCATCGATCCAGGACACGCTCGATCCGGGGAGCGTGCCGGACGCGAGCGAACCGATCGATCCCGGAGCGATCGACCCCGATACGGCAGGCGATAGGCTGGCCGGGACGCCGCCGGCCGAAACCGAGGCCGCCGGCGGCGCTCAGGCCCTCGCCGGCAACGCTCCGCGCGTGCACTTTGCGCCCATCGTCGGCGCGCCGGTCGCGCAGGTCTCGGCGCTGTCCCGACACCTGACGGCCGTGGCCCCGCAGCGCAACATCCGGCTGGAGCCGTCCGCGTCCGCGCAGATCGATCACGAAATCCGCGGCTATTTCTCGGCGCTGAGCGAGAACGGGCAGACCACCGTCATCCACGTCTGGGACGTGTTCACGCCGTCGGGCCAGCGCATGCACCGCATTCAGGGGCAGGAGCGGTTCGCCGGCGCCGGCGGCGATCCCTGGGCGGCGGTGCCCGCCTCGGTGATGGAGGCGGTCGCCGACCGGATGCTCGCCGAATATCTGGCCTGGCGCGGCCAACCGGCGTGAGCGCGGCCCGGAGCACCCGCGCGATTGCCCCGTGTGTAAATTCGACGACATCTTGCAATAGGCCCCGTGACCGCTAAAAGGCGGGCCACGAGACAGGGCGAGCGCGGGACGGCCGATGAAACTCTTTGCTGGCAACTCGAACCGGCAACTGGCCGACTCCGTGGCGAAATATCTGGGCATGAGCGTCGGCCGCGCCAATGTGCGCCGCTTCGCCGACGACGAGATCTTCGTCGAGATCCAGGAGAATGTGCGCGGCGAGGATGTCTTCATCCTGCAATCGACCTCCCGGCCCGCCAACGATCATCTGATGGAAATGCTCATCATGATCGACGCCTTCCGGCGCTCTTCGGCGCGTCGGGTCACCGCGGTCCTTCCTTATTTCGGCTATGCGCGGCAGGACCGCCGCGCCCAGGGACGCACGCCGATCTCGGCCAAGCTGGTCGCCAACCTGATCACCGAGTCCGGCGCCAACCGCGTTTTGACGCTCGATCTTCACGCCGGACAGATCCAGGGCTTCTTCGACATCCCCACCGACAATCTGTACGCGGTCCCGGTGATGGCGCGCGACATTCGCGCCCGCCACAAGGACGTGTCCAACATCACCGTCGTCTCTCCGGACGTGGGCGGCGTCGTAAGGGCCCGCGCGCTGGCCAAGCGGCTCGACGACACGATGCTGGCGATCGTCGACAAGCGGCGCGAGCGGCCCGGCGAGTCCGAGGTGGTCAACGTTATCGGCGACGTTTCGGGCAAGGACTGCTTCCTGGTCGACGACATCGTCGATTCGGGCGGCACGCTGTGCAACGCCGCCGAGGCGATCCTGGAAAAAGGCGCCAGGAGCGTGACCGCCTACATCACCCATGGCGTGCTGTCGGGCAGCGCGGTGGCGCGCATCGAGGGCTCGGCCCTGACCGAGCTGGTCATCACCGACTCGATCCAGCCCACGCCCGAGGTCAACGCGGCCGGGCGCATCCGCGTCCTCTCCATCACCGACCTGATCGGCGAGGCGGTCGCCCGCACCGCGCACGAACAGTCCGTATCGAGCCTGTTCGACTGATCGCGGGGCGGCAGCCACTGCCGGAAAACGGACATGCGCGGTCGACAAGCGCATCCGGCGATATTATTGAGTGACGCTGGCTCGTTCCGGGCACTTTGTCACGCCATGGGCCGTGATCACGCGACTATATTGCTATCGAACTGCCAAACGGAGTAGCAAATCATGTCAATCATCCTAGACCGCCGCACAATCCTGGCCGGCATGGCGGCGCTTGCCGCAACGCGCCCCGGCTTCGCCCAGGACGCCGGGCCGGCCGTGCACGAAGTTCAGATGCTCAATTTCGATCCGGAAAACCGCCGCGAACGGATGGTCTACATCCCCGCCCTTATCGCCGTCAGGCCCGGCGACACGGTGCGCTGGCTTTCGGTCAATCCCGGCCATAACGCCGAATCGATCGCCGACATGATCCCCGAGGCCGCCGAAAGCTGGAAAAGCAGGCCGAGCCAGGACTTCGAAGTCACCCTGACGGTGCCCGGCGTCTACGGATACAAGTGCACGCCGCACTTCGCCACCGGCATGGTGGGCCTGATCATCGTGCAGGGCGAGGGCATGACGGACAATCTGGAAGCCGCCCGCGCGGTCAGGCACCGGCCCCGCCCGACGCAAAAGCGCTTCGAGGCGATGTTCGCCCAGGCCGAGGAAGAGGGCATGCTGACCCTGCCGGAAGCCTGATCGGCGGCGGCTCCCCGGCCCGTTCCGCCGCCCCGGATAGGCGCGCTATGCGGGCAGGAACGTCACGCAGACGCCGGCCAGGGCAGCGGCGCCGAGCACGGCGAAAAGTCCCAGCCTGAGGCCGATCAGCGCGACGGCCGCAGCAAGGCATATCGCTGCGGCCGCCCAGTCCATGTCGGCCCATTGCGGATCGGGCACGAAGAACGGTCCGGCGCGAACATGGCCGAAACCGCCGAACAGGACGGTGAGGCCGAACCAGACGGCCAGATTGGCGATCACGCCGACGATGGCGGCCGTGATGGCGGCGAGCGAGGCCGCAAGCCAGCGCACATGGCGCAACGCCTCGACATAGGGCGCGCCGGCGAAGATCCAAACAAAGCAGGGCGCGAAGGTGAAGAAGGCGGCGCCCAGCCCGCCGAGCAGGCCGCCGGCCAGCGGCTCCACGCCGCCCAGATTGGCACCGCCCAGAAAGCCGACGAACACGAGCACCAGAACCAGCGGCCCGAGCGTGGTCTCGGCAAGGCCAAGACCCATCAGCATTTCGTCGGGAGCCAGCCAGCCGTAGAGATCGACCGCCTGCTGGCCGACATAGGCGAGCACCGCATAGGCCCCGCCGAAGGTGACGATGGCCGTCTGCGAGAAGAACAGCGCCGCATCGGCGAACACATTGCCCCGGCCCAGCAGCAGCACGAGCGCGATGAGCGGCACCAGCCAGATCGCAAGCCACAGCGCCGCCGTGCGCGCCACGGCCCCATGGTCCCGCGCCCCGGCCGCTCCATGGCCCGCCGATGCTTCATCGGTGTTCCCGGCCGATGGCAGCAAGCGCGGCGCGGCGATATGCAGGACGGCGCCGGTCACCGCCGCAAGCGCGATGATGAGCGGAAACGGCAGCCGCAGCATAGCGATTCCGGCAAAGGCGGCCGCCGCGATCAGGATCATCGCGGCCGACCCCAGCGCCCGGCCGGACACCTTGACCAGCGCGTGGACGACGACGGCGAGCACGGCGGCCTTGAGCCCGTAGAGCAGGCCGGCGACGACCGGCATGTCGCCGGCGACCACATAGATCGCCGAAAGGGCGAGCATCATCGCAAGGCCCGGCGCGATGAACAGGGCACCCGCGATCAGCCCGCCGCGCACCCCGTGCATCAGCCAGCCCGCATAGGTGGCAAGCTGCATCGCCTCGGGGCCGGGCAGCAGCATGCAGAAGTTGAGCGCGTGCAGAAACTGCCTTTCGGTCAGCCAGCCCTTTTCCTCGACCAGGATGCGGTGCATCACGGCGATCTGCGCCGCGGGCCCGCCGAAGGAGAGCAGGCCGATGCGGGCAAAGGCGCGCGTGGCTTCTGCCTGCGATACATCGAGCGAGGGGGCGGGGCTGGCAAGATCGGTCATGGCGGGTCCGGCGCGCTTGCTGTGCCTGGCTCATGTGACAGGCAGATGTCCCCCGTCAATCACCAATCGACCGCCTGCCGCCGCCGGCAAGGCAGGCAAGGCGCGCCGCTGGACGGTCCGCGCGACGGCGGCGAGGGCGGGCGCTTGCGCGCACGGACCTTTTCCGTTATGGCACCGCCACCCGCGCCGACACCCTTGGAGGCCGCGCGGCGGGCCGCGTGCGGCCGGTGCCGAGGCCGGCCACGGCCGAAGCGCCACATCTCCTGATGCCCTCGAAAGGAACATGCCATGAGCGAAGGCTACGTGCTCACGGCCGAGGCGCGCGACCGGGTCGGTAAGGGGTCCGCCCGGGCCATTCGGCGCCAAGGCAACATTCCCGCCGTGATCTACGGCGACAACAAGCCCCCCCTGTCGATCACCCTGCCGCGCAAGGATGTCTGGATGAAGATCCAGTCCGGCGGCTTCATGACCACGGTCGGCGAGATCGCGCTCGACGGCAGGAAGCACAAGGTGCTCGCCAAGGACTATCAGCTCGATCCGGTCAAGGATTTCGTGCTTCATGTCGATTTCCTGCGCATTTCGGCCAAGACGACGGTGACCGTGAACATTCCGGTGCATTTCGACAATGAGGACATCTGCCCCGGCATCAAGCTGGGCGGCGTTCTGAACATCGTGCGGCACGAGGTCGAGGTGAACACGCCAGCCGACCAGATCCCCGATTTCTTCACCATCGACCTGGCCGAGGTTCAGGTCGGCGACGCGATCAAGATTTCGTCGGTCAAGCTGCCCGACGGCGTCGAGCCGACGATCACCGACCGCGACTTCACCATCGCGACCATCGCCGCGCCCGGCGGCGGCGTGAAGGGCGAGGACGAGGGCGAGGCGGCCGCCGATGCGGCCGAAGCCACCGAACACAAGGGCGAGGAATAACCCCGCGCCCTTTTCGGCGGAGGCCGCCCGCATGCAGATCATCGCAGGTCTCGGCAATCCCGGCCTCCGCTACGCGGCCAACCGCCACAATATCGGCTTCATGGCGGCGGACGCGGTTGTCGGCCGCCATGTCTCCTTCGGTCCCTGGCAGACCAAATGGAACGCGCAGGTTTCAGAGGGCCGCATCGGCGCCGGCAAGCTGCTCGTCGTAAAGCCGCAGACCTTCATGAACCTGTCCGGCCAGGCGATCGGCGAGGCGATGCGCTTCTACAAGCTCGGCCCCGAAGACCTCACCGTCCTGTACGACGAGCTCGACCTTGCCCCCGGCAAGGTCCGGATCAAGCGCGGCGGCGGCTCGGGCGGCCACAACGGCATCAAGTCGCTCGACGCCCATTGCGGCAAGGATTATCGCCGCGTGCGGCTGGGCATCGGCCATCCGGGCGACAAGGCGCGCGTGCAGGCCCATGTGCTGGGCGATTTCGCCAAGGCCGATGCCGGCTGGCTCGATCCCCTGCTCGACGCGCTGGCGGACAACATCGAGCTGCTGGTCGCGGGCGACGAAGCCAGCTTCATGAACAGGCTGGCGCTGGCCGTCAGCGACAGGGCCAGCGCCCCTGCCCCAAAAGCACGGCCGAAACCGCAAAGCCACATCCGTCAGGCCCGCACCGACAAGCCCGACGCCAGGCCGACGGGCCCGATGGCGCACATGCTCAAGAAACTGCTGGGGAAGTAGTGGCCGGCGGCACGCAAGGCCGACTGTAGGTCCCCCTCCCCGGCGGGGAGAGGTGGGCCCGGCCTCCTACCCTCCGCCCCGGTGGAGGAGAAGAACCCGCCCTGCGGCCCCCTCAAGGCGGAAGCGTGGCACAGGCCCCTTGACCCCCCGTTTTCCTTGCCCGAAAAGCCGGTCCACACCGAACCGAGGACGCGCCTCCCATGGGTTTCAAATGCGGCATTGTCGGCCTGCCCAATGTGGGCAAGTCGACGCTCTTCAACGCGCTGACCAGGACCGCCGCCGCGCAGGCGGCCAACTATCCGTTCTGCACCATCGAGCCGAACACGGGCGAGGTCGCCGTGCCCGACCCGCGCCTTGCGCGGATCGCGGGCATAGCAGCATCGAAGGAAGTCGTGCCGACACGGATCTCCTTCGTCGACATCGCCGGCCTCGTGCGCGGCGCCTCTAAGGGCGAAGGGCTCGGCAACCAGTTCCTCGCCAACATTCGCGAGGTGGACGCGATCGTCCACGTGCTGCGCTGTTTTAAGGACGACGACGTCACCCATGTCGAGGGCCGCATCGATCCGGTGGCCGACGCCGAGACGGTCGAGACCGAACTGATGCTGTCGGACCTTGAAAGCCTGGAGCGCCGCATCGCGCAGGTACGGAAAAAAGCGACCGGCAAGGACAAGGAGGCGCTGACCGTCCTGCCGGTGATGGAACGGGCGTTCGAACTGTTGCAAGACTCAAAGCCCGTGCGGCTCCTGCTCGACGGCATCGCCACGGAAGATCTGGCGATCCTGAAGGGATTGAACCTTCTGACGTCGAAACCGGTGCTCTATGTCTGCAACGTCGCCGAGGACGAGGCGGGCGGCGGCAATGCGCTCAGCGGACAGGTGGCGGAAATGGCCGCCGACCAGGGCGCCCGCACGGTGGTGATCTCGGCGGCGATCGAAGCGGAGATCGCACAGCTTGCAGGGGAGGAAGCGGCCGAATTCCTCGACACGCTGGGCCTTGAGGAAGCCGGACTCGACCGGCTGATCCGCGCCGGCTACGCACTGCTCGACCTGATCACCTTCTTCACCGCGGGCCCCAAGGAAGCGCGCGCCTGGACGATCAGGAAGGGCTCAAAGGCCCCGCGGGCGGCGGGCGCAATCCACACCGATTTCGAGAAAGGCTTCATCCGTGCCCAGACGATCGCCTTTGACGATTACGTCGCGCTCGGCGGCGAGACGGCGGCACGGGATGCCGGCAAGGCCCGCGACGAGGGCAAGGATTATGTGGTGCGGGACGGCGACGTGATGCTGTTCAAGTTCAACGTGTGATCGGCGTGCCCGCCTGTTTCATCCTCGTGCCGTAACAGGGCTCTAATCGCCCGCAAATTCGATCAGCGTGCGCACCGGCACGCCCAGCGCCTCGATCCTGGCGCGCCCGCCAAGATCGGGCAGGTCGATCACGAAACAGGCGGCGACCACGTCGGCGCCCGTCCGCTGCAACAGCTTGACCGCGCCCTCGGCCGTGCCGCCCGTGGCGACCAGATCGTCGACCAGGATCACCTTTTCGCCGGGCGCCACCGCATCCTTGTGCATCTCCATCTCGTCGACGCCATATTCGAGGCTGTAGGCGATGCGCACCGTCTCGTGCGGCAGCTTGCCCTTCTTGCGGATCGGCACGAAGCCGGCCGAAAGCTGATGCGACATCGCCCCGCCGAGAATGAAGCCGCGCGCCTCGACGCCGGCGATCTTGTCGATCTTGGTGCCGGCATAGGGGTGCACCAGCTCGTCCACCGCGCGCCGAAACGCCGATGCGTCGCCAAGAAGCGTCGTGATGTCACGGAACAAAATGCCCGGCCTTGGATAGTCGGCAATCGTGCGGATGGCCGCCTCCAGCGTCTCGCGCAAGGTCATGGATCACAAAGCCCCCAAAGCCCAAACGCGCCCTTGATAGACACAGCCGGGCAAATCGGCAAAGAAAAAGGGGCGCCGGTTGACCCCACCGCCACCCCACCCTACCCTAGGGTTTGTGGGGGTGTCGTCGATGTTCATCGAGATTCGCAACAACGCGATCTGGTTCAAGCAACTTGAGGCCGAGCCTGCCTTGCATGACCGGCTTTCGGCGCTGAACGAGGGCGAGCAGATCGTTTTGAAGGTCGACAATGTCGAAGGACGGTGGGTGCGCATGCGCACCGGACGCGACGGCCGGCCGACGAACGGCATCAGGCCCGTTGGCGCCATGGCGACCGTTTGGGCGCGCCTTCAGGCCAGGCGCGGCGAACTGGTGCGCTTGGAAATGCCAGGTTCGATGTGCGAGGCTTACCTCGTCGGGCTCGACGATTCTCTCGACGAATGGCTGACGGCCGAGGACGAAGAGGCCTTCGGTGACCTTCGACCGGTTTGACGTCGCGCTCACATGGTTTCCGTTCACCGGGCGGCGCGACCGGAAGGTCAGGCCGGTGGTCGTCCTCACGAGCGATGACTTTCACCGCAGCCATGATCACCTGATTGCCGGCATGGTCACGACCGCCGCGCGCGCGCAATGGCGGAGCGATATCGACATCGGAGACTATCGGCATGCCGGGCTCAAAACCCCGTGCGTGATCAGAATGAAGCTCTTCACGCTGCAACTGAACTTGATCTTCGGCCGCATCGGCACCCTGGCTCGACAGGACCGCGAGGCACTGGAGGCAGCGCTCGAACAGGCATTTACAGCGCCGTAGAAAGAGCGCCGAAGCGCCCTTCCACCGTGCGTGCCCTCCTCATCGACGCTGTCAGTGATCGACGCGCGACCAGACTTGCTTTTTGGACAGGTACAAGAGCGCCGCGAAGATCAAGAGGAACACCATCACACGGAAGCCGAGTTGCTTGCGTTCCTCAAGGTTCGGCTCGGCCGTCCACATCAGGAAAGCGGCGATGTCTTTGGACATGTTCGAAACCGTCGCCGGCGTTCCGTCGTCGAACTCGTGCATGTCGTCGAACAGCGGCGGCGCCATGGCGAGCGCGACGCCCTTTGCGAAATAGGGATTGTACCACAGCCCTTCCGCCACATCGACGCCTTCGGGAATGTCGTCCTTGTAGCCCGTCAGCAGCGAGTAGATATAGTCCGGGCCGTTTTCGGCGTAGTTGATGAACGGGTCGATGACGAATTGCGGAAAGCCGCGCTTTGGCGCGCGCGCCTTGGCGATCAGCGACAGATCCGGCGGATAGGCTCCGTTATTGGACGCCCGCGCGGCCGCCTCGTTGGGGAATGGCGAGGGAAACGCGTCGGCGATGTTGGCCGGGCGGAAGAACATGTCGCCGAATTCGTCCGGCCCGTCTTCGACTTCATATTGCGCGGCAAGCGCCTTGATCTGGTCTTCCGAATAGCCCAGCGCCTCGAAATTGCGGAAATGCACCCGGCTGAGCGCGTGGCAGGCCGCGCAGTTCTCGGTGTAGATCTTCAGGCCGCGCTGCAACTGCGCCCTGTCGAACGTGCCGAACGGGCCGGCGAACGTCCAGGACTGCTCGCGCGGCTTGTTCTTCGGATAGGCCGCCGCCCAGGCGCCAGTGGCCATGACCGTGGCGGCGATGGCCGCGACACCGAGCTTGACGAAAATGGTCTTCATCATCTGTGTTCCTGGTCCTCAACCCTTGGCGTCCGGCGCCGCCGTGGCGCCGCCCATCTGCGGCGCGCCTCCGCGGGCCGTGCTGGCCGACTTGTCCAAAACCGCCTCGATGATCGAGTTGGGCAGGCGCCTTGGCTTCTCGATCAGGCCCAGCGCGGGCATGACGAGCAGGAAGAAGCCGAAGTAGAAAGCCGTGGAGAACTGGGCCAGAGCCACATAGACGCCCTCGGCGGGCTGCGAGCCGAGCCAGCCCAAAAAGACCGAGTTGATCACGAACAGCCAGAAGAAAAGCTTGTACCAGGGACGGTAGACCGCCGAGCGCACCTTGGAGGTGTCCAGCCATGGCACGACGAACAGGATCACCACCGCGCCGAACATGGCGATGACGCCGCCGAGCTTTGCGGTGATCGGCCCGATGTCGAAGGTGATGGCGCGCAGGATGGCGTAGAACGGCAGGAAGTACCATTCGGGCACGATGTGCGCCGGCGTCACCAT
This sequence comes from Roseitalea sp., assembly GCF_984466335.1. Lineage (NCBI taxonomy): Bacteria > Pseudomonadati > Pseudomonadota > Alphaproteobacteria > Hyphomicrobiales > Ahrensiaceae > Roseitalea > Roseitalea sp. Next base: position 12,010 of record NZ_CFIFWG010000090.1, read on the forward strand.
CGGGTCGGCGGGGATGTAATTGTCCGCATGGCCCAGGAAGTTGGGCATATAGAAGACGAAATAGGCATAGAGCGCCAGGAACATGACGAGCGCGAACGCGTCCTTGATGGTCGCATAGGGCGTGAACGGCACGGTGTCGGTCTTCGACTTCACCTCGATACCCGTCGGGTTGGTCTGCCCGGTCACGTGCAGCGCCCACACATGCAGTATGACGACGCCCAAGATCATGAACGGCAGCAGATAATGCAGCGAGAAGAAGCGGTTGAGCGTGGGGTCGCCGACCGCGTAACCGCCGAGCAGAAGCTGCTGGATCGGCTCGCCCACGATCGGGAACGCGGTGAAGAAGCCGGTGATCACCGTCGCGCCCCAGAAGGACATCTGGCCCCAGGGCAACACATAGCCCATGAAGGCGGTCGCCATCATCAGAAGGTAGATGATGCAGCCGAGAATCC
>NZ_CFIFWG010000091.1:0-12459 GCF_984466335.1 Roseitalea sp.
GACCAGTGGTTCGAATTCGTGGGCGATGGACGCCTGGTCGCGCACAATGCCGGCTTCGATGTCGGCTTCTTCGATGCCGAATTCGCGCGGCTGGGCTTTCCGCCGGTCGATCCGGGCCGCGTGATCGATTCCCTCGCCCTTGCCCGGCGGCGTCATCCAATGGGGCCGAACTCGCTCGATGCGCTTTGCAATCGCTACGGCATCGACAATTCGCACCGCACCAAGCATGGCGCCTTGCTCGACAGCGAGCTGCTCGCCGAGGTCTATATCGAACTGTGTGGCGGCAAGCAGGCGGCGCTTGGGCTGACCGTCGAGCCTGCCCAGACCGGCTCCGGCTCGGCTCGGGGAGCAGGCTCTGGCGAGGCGGCGCGCATCGGCGCGCGCCCCAAGCCGCTTCCGCCCAGGCTCACCGCCCAGGAAGCCGACGCGCATGAACGCATGCTGACGTCTCTGGGCGATACGCCCCTTTGGCGCATGCCTTCCTGAGCCCCACAGGTCCTAGGACGCCTGAACCCGCTGCTTGGCCTGCTCCTCGGCGATGCGCTGCTGGAACATGCGCGCAAAATCGACGGGGTCGATCATCAACGGCGGAAAACCGCCATTGCGGGTGCATTCGGCGACGATCTGGCGTGCGAACGGGAACAGCATGCGCGGGCACTCGATGAAGACGACGGGGAGCACGTGCTCCTTGGGGAAGCCGGCCACGCGGAAGACGCCGCCATAGATCAATTCGACATTGAACAGAACCTTGTCGCCGTCCTTCGCCGTCGCCGTCAGCGTCAGCACGACGTCATAGTCCGTCTCTCCCATCGGATTGGCGTTGACGTTGACATTGATGTTGATCGCAGGGGGCTTTTCGCGCGGACGCAGCGAAAGCGGCGCGCCGGGGCTTTCGAACGACAGGTCCTTGACATATTGGGTCAGCACGCTGAGCTGCGGTTGCTGGCCGTTGCCGGCCGTCTTCGCTGTCGCGCCCGCCGCCGCACCGCCTTCCTTCTTGTCGGTTTCGTCCGCCATCGCCTCGCCTTCTCGGTATATGGGAAATGGGCGCTGGGGCGCCGCAGGATCGATTGGGCGGTCGCCTAGCATGGTGCCCCCCACCTGACAAGCACGCCCGAACCGTCAATCCGGGCGGGAAACCGTGCGCCCGTCCCGCTTCGCCGGTTCCTCGCCCCAGGGCGTGTTCGGATCGGGCGCGGGCGCATAGTCGTCCTCATCAAGATCGATGGTGCGCCCGTCCCGCCTGCCCGAGCCCGCGCCATCCGGCCCTTGCGCCGTTCCGTCCGCTTCGAAGACGATCGTCCGCTTACGCAGGAACGCCCAGACCGTGTCGCGAAACGGCGGAACGAACAGAACCAGCCCGGCCGCATCGGTCACGAAGCCCGGCGTCAGCAGCAGGGCGCCGGCGAGCAGAAGCATGACGCCGTGTATCAGTTCGCGGGCCGGCACGCGCCCCGCTTTCACTTCGGTCCGGATCCGCTCGATCAGGCCGAAACCCTGCGCGCGCAGCAGGATCGAGCCCGCGACCGCCGTAAGGACGACAAGGGCCAGGGTCGCAAAGAGGCCGATCTGTCCGCCGATCACCACGAAAACGGCGATCTCCAGAAGCGGAACGGCGAGCAGCGCGAACGGGATCAGCGAAAATGGCATTGTGCGTGTCCGAATTGGTTGAACATGTCGGTCGATCACATGTAAGCGTGCCTGTTCCCGGTTTGAATGATGCCGGCTCGCGTTCTATATCACGATCATGGAACAAGCACCGAACGCAGACGGAAACGTTACCCTATGGACTCCTCCAACATTGTCACCCTGATCTTCGTGGTCGCGGCCGTCTTCGTCTTCCTGCAGTTGCGAAACGTGCTGGGTCGGCGCACCGGCCATGAGCGTCCGCCGCTCGATCCCTATGCGCGGCGCGGAGAGGAAGCGGTTCGCGACGAGGCGGGCGAGACCGACAATGTGATCACGCTGCCCGGACGCGCAGACGGCGTCGAACTCTATGGGGACATCGACAAGATCGTCAATCCGGACACCGAAGCCAACAAGGGCCTGCGGGCGATTCGCGACGCGTCTGCCGATTTCCGGCCCGAAGAGTTTCTGGCCGGCGCCAAGATGGCCTATGAGATGATCGTCATGGCGTTTGCCGACGGTGACCGCAAGACGCTGCGCAACCTCCTGTCCGGCGAAGTCTATGAGGGCTTTGAATCGGCGCTCGACGAGCGCGAGGCGCGAGGCGAGACCGTTCAGACCAATTTCGTCGGCATCGACACGATCGCGATCGTCGGCGCGCAACTGCGCGGCCAGGATGCCCACGTCACGGTGTCCGTTGTCAGCCAGCTCGTTTCGGCGACCAGGGACAGGGGCGGCGCGATCATCGAGGGCGATCCGGACGCGGTGGCCGAGGTTCAGGATGTTTGGACGTTCAAGCGCGATATGCGCTCGGACTCGCCCGACTGGAAGCTCGAAGCGACCGAAGCGGACGAATAGGCCGCCCGGAGGCCGGCCGGCCATGTGGCGTCTTGAGCTGGTCGGCTTTGCCGACATGTGTGGCTGGCCGCAGGACGATCACGGCGCCGCGCTGGCCGCGTTGGCGCGCCACGCGCTCAAGCCACCGGGCCAAGCCTACCGGACCGGACGCCTCGGTTCGCCTCCCGGGCGCCTTCTCGCGCTGGCCGATCTGGCGGCGACGGGCCGGGCGCGGAACGATCCGCGCGCTTTCTTCGAGGCGCATTACGCACCGATCCGTCTGAGCCATGCGGGCGGCGCGCGCGGCCTCGTCACCGGCTTTTACGAGCCCGAGCTCGCCGCGTCCCGCCGCAGGACACCGCCCTTTGAAACCCCCTTCCTGCGCCGGCCGCCGGACCTTGTCGCGGTCGATGGCCGCACGCGGCCGGCATGCCTTGATCCCTCGTTCCGCTTTGCGCGGCGGCGCGCCGATAGAACGCTTGCCGACTATTTCGACCGCGCGGCCATCGAAGCGGGCGCGCTCGACGGCCTTGGCCTTGAAATCGCCTGGGCGGCCGATCCGGTCGATGTCTTCTTTGTCCATGTACAGGGCGCGGCGCGGCTGACCTTCGCCGACGGGTCGGCGGTCCGCATCACCTATGACGGCAAGTCCGGCCATCCCTTCACGCCGATCGGCAGGCTGCTCGCCGAACGCTGTGAGATCGAGCCCGGCGCGGTTTCGATGCGGACGATCCGGCGCTGGCTGGCAGAACACCCCGATCGCGCGCGCGCCCTGATGGCCGAGAACCGCTCCTACATCTTCTTCAGGGAAACGCCGGCCGGCGCGCTCGCAGACGGCCCCGTGGCGGCGGCGAAGATTCCCCTGACGGCGGGCCGGTCCCTCGCCGTGGACCGGCTGGTTCACACATTCGCAACCCCGGTCTTCGTGCACGCCGACCGGGTGAACGGGCGTGCGTTCCGCCGCCTGATGATTGCGCAGGAGACCGGCACGGCGATCGTCGGTCCGGCGCGCGGCGATATCTTCTTTGGCACCGGCGACCGTGCCGGCGCGCGGGCGGGCGCCGTCACGTCGCCATGCGACTTCACGGTCCTTGCGCCCCGTGACATGGCTGACACTTTGCCGGCATACTGGACCCCATGACCGAGCATCGCAAAACAAGGCGCGCGGCGCATCCGTTGGGCCTTGAGGACCGCATCCTGTGGAACAAGGTGGCCCGGACCGTCAATCCGCTCGACCGCGCGCGCCACCGTGCCGCCCAGCAGGATGTCTGGGAGGATTGGGTCGCCGAAGCCTTCGCCGACGGTGTAGCCGCGCCGCGGAACCCGCCGGCGCCGCTCGCGGCGACCGTGCCGCGGCCGGCCACGGGCAGCCCGGAGGGGAAAGGCGCGCCGGGCGCGCGCGCGGCCGCGCCGGGGCTCGCCTCGCTCGAACGGCCCGCCTGGCGCAAGCTGGCGCGCGGCCGCGTGCCGATCGATGCGAGCATCGACCTCCATCACATGAACCAGGACGAGGCGATGAGTCGGCTGCACCGGTTCCTGGTGCAGGCGCGGGCCCGACAGTGCCGCCATGTCCTGGTGATCACCGGAAAGGGCCGGTCGCCGCGGAGCGAAGGCGTCCTGCGGCGCATGCTGCCCGTTTGGCTTGGCCGCGAGCCCTTTTCGAGCCTTGTCAGCGGTGTGCGCGCGGCCGGGCGCGGCCATGGCGGCGAGGGTGCCTTCTATGTGCGCCTGCGCAAGCCGGTCGAGCCGCGACAGGCGCGCCGTCACGGGCACGGCGGCGGGCCATGACGCCGTTCGGCGAGCGCCTGCGCGAGCTGCGCGCCGAGCGCGGCATGACCCAGCGGCAGATGGCGGCCGCGATCGGCGTGTCGCCGGCCTATCTGTCGGCCCTCGAACACGGCAGGCGCGGTACTCCGCGCTGGATCCTCGTGCAGGGCATCATCGCCTGCCTGAACATCATCTGGGACGAGGCGGACGAATTGCAGCGCCTTGCCATGCACTCCGCCCCCCGCGTGACCATCGACACGTCCGCCCTTTCGCCCAAGGCGACCGAACTGGCCAATCTGCTCGCCTCGGGCATCGACGTTCTGCCGGACGAGGCGCTTGAGGATCTGCGCCTGCGGCTGGATGCGGCGATCAGGCGCTTCGGGCGGTGATCGGCAAGGCGCGCGCCTTCAGGATATGAGCGATTTGCCCCCCAGAGCGGTTGGTCTTTGGCTGGAATCGTTTGAGCGCCGGGATTTTGCGATCCGGCAAGACAAATCGCCTCATGCCATTGCAACCGGATTAATGCGTAACAACAACCTAGAGAAGTTCCCGAAAGCTGCATACACTTTTTGCGAACATTTTCTAACGCCGCGCCGTCGCCAGCGCCTCGGCAAAGGCGCTCGCAAAGCTCTCCCGGTCGTCGGGATTGAGAAACCCGCCGATCGAGGTCGCCCGGCCCTGTCCGGTCAGGCGCATGGCGGTGATTCCGATTCCTCGGTGCCGGTCGACCTGGAGGCGCGCCCAGAACGGGTTGAAGTGGTGATCCTGGTGACGGCCGTTCGGCGCGATCTTGCGTATGTGCACGTCCGACCGGGTGACCGTGACATGCTCGCGCGCCCGGCCGGCGCGGAAGCTGAAACGGATGGCCAGATAAAGGATCAGGACGTCGACGATCATGAAGATGGCGACGGGCCAGGCGCCGAGCGCGAGATAGAGCATGGCGTTGCCCGCGCAGATCGCCGCGAACACACCCATCAGCACGGCGAATCCGCCGGGCGTCAAAGAGCGGTGGGGAAACAGCTCGGCCACGAAAACCGGCTTTTCGGCAGAGCGCGGGGGTTCTATGTCTGAGCCGGTCAAGGACATGGCGGAAGGTTATAGGCGGGTATGGCGGTCAGCCAAGGGAAAAAGCCGGGAACCCCAAGGGCCGGCACGGCGGCAAAGCCGGCCAGACGCCTGCTGCGCTCGAAGTATGCCAGGGGCGAGGTGCGCGAGATTTTCCGCCGCTTTTCCATTCAGCGGCCCGAACCCAAGGGCGAACTGGTTCATGTGAACCCCTATACGCTCGTCGTCGCCGTGGCGCTGTCGGCGCAGGCGACCGATGCGGGCGTCAACCGCGCAACGCGCGATCTGTTCAAGATTGCCGACACGCCCGAAAAGATGCTGACGCTGGGCGAGGCGAAGGTCGGCGAGCATATCCGCACGATCGGGCTGTGGCGCAACAAGGCCAAGAACGTCATCGCCCTGTCGCGCAAGCTGATCGACGATTTCGGCGGCCAGGTGCCGCGAACGCGCGAAGAGCTGATGAGCCTGCCGGGCGTCGGGCGCAAGACGGCCAATGTGGTGATGTCGATGGCGTTCGGCATTCCGACCATGGCCGTCGACACCCACATCTTCCGCATCGCCAACCGCATCGGCCTGGCGCCCGGCAAGACGCCCGACGAGGTCGAGACCAACCTGATGCGCGTGATCCCCGAGGACTACCTCTATCACGCCCATCACTGGCTCATCCTGCACGGGCGCTACACCTGCAAGGCGCGCAAGCCCGACTGCGTCGCCTGCGTGATCGCCGATCTTTGCAGGTCCAAGGAAAAGACCAACGGCGAGCCCGCGCCGCTTGTCGAGCTTCCGTCCCAGGTGATCGCCTGATGGCCGTCAATCTCGTCATCGTCGTGGCGCTGATCGGGCTGAACGGATTGTTCGCGCTGGCCGAACTGGCCGTGGTCTCCTCAAGGCGCGCGCGGCTGCAGGCGCTCAACGAGAGGGGTCGTGCCGGTGCGCCGCGCGCGCTGGCGCTGCATGCCGATCCGGGCCGGTTCCTGTCCGCGGTGCAGATCGGCATCACTCTGGTCGGCATCGTCAACGGCGCCTTTTCGGCCGAGACATTCGGTGAAACCGCCGCTGGCGCTCTTGTCCCGCTCGGTTTTTCCGAGGCGACCGCGGCGACGCTCGGTTTCGGCGCGGTCATCCTTGTGGTGACCTATCTGTCGGTGATCGTCGGCGAACTGGTTCCCAAGTCCCTGGCGCTGCGCAACCCCGAAGGCATCGCATGCGCGGTCGCACCCGCGATGACCCTTTTTGCCACGCTGGCCGCGCCGGCGGTCTGGGTGCTTGATGCGTCCACGCGGCTCGTCATGGGCCTGATCGGCCGCGGCGGCGAACCCGAACCGAGGATAACCGACGAGGAGATCAGGTCGCTGATCGCCCAGGCCGAGCAGGCCGGCGTCGTCGAAACCGGCGAGCGCGACATGATCGCCTCGGTCATGCGGCTGGCCGACCGGCGCGCCGCCGGCCTGATGACGCCGCGCATGGAGGTCGAGTGGATCGATCTGAACGACACCGCGGACGCGATCGCCGCCCGGTTGCGTTCGAGCCGCCGGACGCTGCTGCCCGCGGCGGCCGAAAGCCTCGATCACGCCGAAGGCGTCGTCAGGACGCGCGAGATCCTGCTGGCCATGCTGGATGGCCGGCGTCCCGATCCGCGCGCGCTCCTTCGTCCCGTCGACAGCGTGCCGGAGAATGCGGCGGCGCTGGATGTGGTCGCCCGCCTGCGGGCGGCCGAGATACCGGCCGTCTTCGTGCGCGACGAACGCGGCAATTTCGAGGGGATCATCACCCCGGCCGATATTCTGGAATCGGTCGCGGGCGCCTTCGTCTCCGAGAGCGGGCCCGCCGAGCCGGACGTCGTTGTGCGCGAGGACGGCTCGTTTCTGCTGGCCGGCGCCATGCCGGTCGATGAGGCCGCCGAAATGCTGGGCATCCTTCTGCCCGCCGGCCGCTCATACCAAACGCTCGCCGGCCTGATGCTGGACCGGCTCGGCCGCCTGCCGGAAACCGGCGAGGCCGTCGATGCCGATGGCTGGCGGCTCGAAGTCGTCGATATGGACGGCCAGCGCATCGACCGCCTGCTCGCCATGCGCGCCGGCACGCCCCGCCGCGCCGGAAAGGGCGGCAGCTGACGGGAGCCCGCCAGCGAACGGGCGCGGCCATGAATGCGGGGCGTGCCGGGCCGGGCATGAAGTAAAGGGAAACCCATGTCGATGTCGCAAACCAGGAAGAAGACGGTTAGGGTTGGTCATCTTGAAAGGCCACCGCTTCCCGCCACCATTGTTGACATTTCGGCCAGACCGATCGACGCACGACCGGCAAAGTGTGCCCCATGAACCTCATCCTCGACACCGACAGCTACAAATATTCGCATTTCGCGCAGTACCCGCCCGGGACGGCGGCGATCTCGGCCTATATCGAATCGCGGCGCGGCGGCGCTTATGACGACACGCTGTTCTTCGGCCTTCAGATGTTCCTGAAGCAATATCTGGCCCAGCCGGTGACGCGCGCCCATGTCGAGGAGGCCGAGGAACTGGTCACCGCGCACGGCCTGCCCTTCAACCGTACCGGGTGGGAGGCGCTGATCGACCGGCATGGCGGTTTCCTGCCGCTGACGATCGAGGCGCTCCCCGAGGGCATGGTCGCGCCGGCCGGCACGCCGCTGGTCCAGTTGCGCAACACCGATCCCGACTTCTTCTGGCTGCCCACCTTCATCGAGACCGCGCTCCTGCGCGCGGTCTGGTATCCGTCCACGGTCGCCACGGTCTCCTGGCATGTGCGCCGGATGATCGCCGAAACGCTGGAGCGCACCTGCGACGATCCCGGTCCGATCCTGCCCTTCCGGCTGCACGATTTCGGCGCGCGCGGGGCCACCAGCCACGAGCAGGCCGGCCTTGGCGGTATCGCCCATCTGGTCAATTTCCTGGGCACCGATACGGTGGCCGGGCTGGTCTATGGCCGGCGTTTCTATCATGAGTCGATGGCCGGCTTCTCCATCCCCGCAGCCGAGCATTCCACCATGACGAGCTGGGGCGAGGCGCGCGAGGCGGCCGCCTACGAGAACATGGTCACCCGGTTCGGCGGCGCGGGCCGCCTGGTCGCCGTCGTCTCCGACAGCTACGACCTGTTCCGCGCCGTGCGCAGCATCTGGGGCGGACAGCTCAAGGAGAAGGTCGAGACCATGGGCGGCACGCTCGTGGTGCGGCCCGATTCGGGCGATGCGACGCGCGTGCCGATCGACACGATCGAGATGCTGGGCGACATTTTCGGCTACCGGGTCAACCGGAAGGGCTACAGGGTGCTGGCCGATTGCGTGCGCGTCATCCAGGGCGACGGCATCACGCCGCGCACGATCCGCGTGCTTTTAGAAGCGATGGCCGAGCGCGGCTGGTCGGCCGAGAACCTGGCCTTCGGCATGGGCGCGGGACTGCTCCAGAAGGTCAATCGCGACACGCTGCGCTTTGCGATGAAGGCCAATGCGCGCCAGGACGCGGACGGCCTGTGGCACGGCATCGCCAAGGACCCCAAGACCGATCCGGGCAAGGCCTCCAAGCGTTATCGCCAGGCGGTCGTGATCGAGGACGGCGCGCCCGTCGCGGTGCCGCTCAGGGAGCTGGGGGCGCGCGGGAACCTGCTCGAAACGGTCTGGGAGAACGGCGACCTCAAGCGCGACTGGACGCTGGCCGAGATCCGTGCCCGCGCCAACCCGACATGAACGAAGCGGTGACCGCCGGGGCATCGTGTCGACGGTGACGTGCGTCCATGTCGACTGGACCGTCAGGACGCGTCATCCCGGCCCTTGCGCGCGAAGACGAAGCGCGCATAGCCCAGATAGGAAAAGACCGCCACGGAACCGACCGCGACGAAGGTCGCCCAGAACGGCGACAAGCCCGGCATGACCAGCAGGAGGCCGGCGAAGATCAGATAGTTCAGCCCCGCGCCGGCCAGCGCGACCGACGAGTAGCGCGCGCCTTCGGCGATGACGGGCCGGTCGCTGGCGCCGAAGGTGAAGATGCGGTTGATCATATAGTTCGAGGCCATCGCGCAGCCGATCGAGACGATCCGCGCCGCGAACGGGCCGAGCGGCGTGGCCGCCATGAGCAGGTAGAGGACCCCGACATCGATCACGAAACCGCTGCCGCCGGCGAAAGCGAAGCTGAACAGCCGGCCGCGCCGGGTCCGCGCCGGACGCGGTGTCAGTCGGCCGCTTCCTGCGGCTTGCCGGTTCGGATCGGCGTTCATGGTCGCTCCATAGCAGGATTCGGCGAACAATCTCCCAGGTTCCTTCAATCTGGCGCATCGCGCCCCAGGGCGTGAAAAAAGTGCTTGCCTCCCTTTCAAGGTCGCCGCAAACGCGATAAGGAAGGCGCGCTCTCTAAATCGATTGAACCGCCATGTCCGATGCTCTCACCATCGCGCTTCCGGCTGGCGGCGACGGGCACCGCCGCCGGGCGGATCGCCGCAATTCTGTTCAACGCGCTTCTGGCCCAGCACATGGAAACGGCCCATGCCTAGCTCTTCCAGCCCGTTCGTCCTGCCCTTTCCGATCCTGATCGCCGACATTGGCGGCACCAATGCGCGTTTTTCCATTCTGATCGACGCCAATGCCGAGCCGAAGGCGTTCGAATCGATCCGCACGCGCGACTTCGACAGTCTCGACGCGGCGGTCCAGGCCCATGTGCTGGACCGCACCTCGCTGATGCCGCGCAGCGCCGTGCTCGCCATCGCCGGGCCGACCGATGGCGATGCGATCGATCTGACCAACAATGATTGGGTCGTCCGTCCGCGCCGGATGATCGAGGAACTGGGTTTCGACGAGATCGTCGTTCTCAACGATTACGAGGCGCAGGCCCTGGCGGTCGTGGCGCTTGAGGACGACCGGCTGCGGCGCATCGGCGGGGGCGCGCGCGATCCGGCGGCGAACCGCGTCGTGATCGGCCCCGGCACCGGCTTGGGCGTGGCCGGGCTCGTGCATGCCGCCAGCACCTGGATTCCCGTCGCCGGCGAGGGGGGGCATGTCGATCTGGGCCCGCAGACCGAGCGCGACGCCGCCGTCTTTGCGCATATCGAACGGATCGGCGGGCGTGTCTCGGGCGAACAGGTTCTATGCGGGCGCGGCATGGTCAATCTCTACCGGGCGGTCGCCATGGCGAACGGCGGCACGCCGCGCTTTATCGATCCGTCCGAGGTGACGCGGGCCGCCCGGGACAAAAGCGATCCGGACGCGGTGGAGGCGCTCGACCTGTTCGCCGAATATCTGGGACGCGTCGCCGGCGATCTGGCGCTCGTCTTCATGGCGCGCGGCGGCGTCTACCTGACCGGCGGCATCACGCAGAAGATCCTGCCTTTCTTCAACGCGGCGCGCTTCCGCGCCGGCTTCGACAACAAGGCCCCGCACGAGGCGCTGCTCGGCGGGATACCCGCCTTCGCGATCCTGCACGACCGCGCCCCGATGGAGGGGCTTGCCGCCTATGCGCGCACGCCCTCGCGCTTTGGCGTCGCGCTCGAAAACCGGCACTGGGCGCGCTGAAATGGGCGCGCTGTCCTTGGCGGGGTGAATGGGCTATAGCCCGCGCGATGAGCCAGCAGCCCGAACAGACGAGCCCGAACGCCAGCCTGCCGAGCGGCGTCGTCGCGGTTCTCAAGCGCATTCTTGCCGAAAACGGCCGCGATTATGCGCGTTCCTATGCCGTCACCATCGTTTGCCTGATCGTCATCGGACTGACCACCGCGATCATCGCCTGGATGACGCGCGATGTGGTCGACGAGATCTTCGTGCGTCAACGCGGCGATCTGATCCTCGTCATCGCCGGCACGGTGGTCGCCGTGTTCCTGGTGCGTGGCTTTGCCATGTATGTGCAGGCGGTGGTGCTGGCGCGGATCGGCAACGATCTGGTCGCCCGCTACCAGGCCCGCGTCTTCGACAAGCTGATGAAGCTGAGCGTCGGCTATTTCACCGAAGCGCGCTCGGGACACCTTGCGGCCCGGATCGCCGAGAACGTCAACGGCATTCGCGATGTGCTCTCGCTGACCCTGACCGGCCTTGCGCGCGATCTGGTGTCGCTGATCGGCCTGCTCGTCGTGATGGTGACGATGGACCCGATATTGTCGCTGATCGTCTTTGGTGTCGCCCCGGTCCTCGTGCTGGCCATCGCATGGATTTCGGCGCGAATCCGCGGCGTCGTGCGCGAAACTGTCGAACTGAACGCGCGCGTCGTCGGCACGATGCAGGAGGCGGTGCAGGGCATCACCGTGGTCAAGGCGTTCACGATGGAGGAACAGCTTGGGGCACGGATCGACACGATCATCACCGACGCGCGCAAGAAGGCCGACCGGCTGGCCGCGATCACCGAACGCGTCAACCCGGCCGCCGAGATATTCGCCGGCCTGGCCGTTGCGGGCGTGATCGCCTATGCGGGGTTTCGGGCCGTCAATGAGGGCCGCCCGCCCGGAACGATCGTCGCCTTCCTGACCGCGCTGCTGCTGGCCGCCGATCCGGCGCGACGCCTCGGCCAACTCAAGGTCAATCTCGAAAAGGCGATGGTCAATGCGCGCATGATCTACGAAATCCTCGACATGCCCGAACGCCAGCGCGACAAGCCCGGTGCCGAACCGCTGAGGGTGACCGAGGCCGCGATCGCGTTCGAGGATGTCGATTTCTCCTACGGCGACGGGACGATGGTCCTCCACGGCCTTTCGTTTGAAGCGCCGGCGCACAAGACCACGGCGATCGTGGGCCCCTCCGGCGCCGGCAAGACGACCATCACGGCGCTCTTGCAGCGCTTCTACGATCTGGATGCGGGCGCCATCGCGATCGACGGCCAGGACATTTCGGAGGTGACATTGGCCTCCCTGCGCGGGCAGATCGCGTTCGTGTCGCAGCAGCCCTGTCTGTTCGAGGGAACGATCCGCGACAACATCCGCTACGGCCGGCCCGATGCCACCGATGCCGAGATCGAGGCGGCCGCCGGACAGGCCAACGCGCACGCATTCATCGTCGAGCAGGCGCAAGGCTACGACACGCCGGTGGGCGAAAACGGCGTGACCCTGTCCGGCGGGCAGCGCCAGCGCCTGTCGATCGCCCGCGCCATCGTCCGCAACGCGCCGATCCTGCTGCTCGACGAGGCCACATCGGCGCTCGACAATGAATCCGAAAAGCTGGTCCAGGAGGCGCTCGAAGAG
>NZ_CFIFWG010000092.1:0-12059 GCF_984466335.1 Roseitalea sp.
CCAGTCGAGCGGGGCGTGAAGGAAGCTCTCCACCTCGCCCAGCGTGGCCGCGTCGAACAGCGCGGCGCCCCTTGCCTGTTCGAGCACGTCCCACCAGGTGGCGAGCGCATGCAGACGGACCCCGTGGCGCGACAGCGTTTCGGGGAAGATGTCGTAATGGAAGATCACGATCGTGTCGGCGACCTGCGCGCCCGCCTCGCGGATCGCCTCGCAGAACCGGATCTTGCTGCCGCCGTCGGTCGCCAGATCCTCGACCAGCAGCACCCGCGCGCCCTCCGGCAGGTGCCCCTCGATCCGCGCGTCGCGCCCGAAGCCCTTGGGCTTCTTGCGGACATATTGCATCGGCAGGCCGAGCCGCTCGGAGATCCACGCGGCAAAGGGGATGCCGGCCGTCTCGCCGCCGGCCACGCAGTCGATCTGTTCGAAGCCGATCTCGCGCAGGATCGTCGAGACGGCGAAGTCCATCAGCGTGGCGCGGATCCGCGGATAGGAGATCAGCTTGCGGCAGTCGATATAGACGGGGCTCGCCAGCCCCGATGTGAGCATGAACGGCGCGTCGGCGCGGAAATGGATCGCCTCGATCTCCATGAGCATCCGCACGGTCAGCTCGGCCATCTGTTTCTTGTCGGGGAACGTCGTGTTCATCGGCCTCGGGTTCCGGTTGCCTGCATGCGTTCACCCGTTAGCATGCTTGTCGACGCGCCAATAGACGGCCACGCCCGGATCGAACACGGTGATCGGACCTTCCTGCGTGTCGACGGTCGCGGGCCATGTCACCGGCGTGTCCTGGCGCCGCAGCGTGATCGTCTCCGGGTTGGTCGGAAGGCCGTAAAAGGCCGGGCCGTTGCGCGAGGCGAACGCCTCGATCCTGTCGAGCGCGTCCATCTCCTCGAAGACATGGGCGAGGCAGGAAAGGGCGACGGGCGCGGTGAAGCAGCCGGCGCAGCCGCACGCCGATTCCTTGGCGCCGGTCAGGTGCGGCGCCGAATCGGTGCCCAGGAAGAACTTGGCCGTGCCCGAGGTGGCCGCCCGGCGCAGGGCCTGGCGATGGTCCTCGCGCTTGAGGACGGGCAGGCAGTAATAGTGCGGCCGCACGCCGCCGGCGAGCAGCGCGTTCCGGTTCAGCATCAGGTGCTGGACGGTGATGGTCCCGGCGACCGAATCGGGCGCGCCGGCGACGAAGTCGATGCCGTTCGCCGTGGTGATGTGCTCCATCACCAGCCGCAGTTCGGGCAGTCGGTCGAGCAATGGCAGCAGGATCCGGTCGATGAAGACCGCTTCGCGGTCGAATATGTCGATCTCGGGGTCGGTCACCTCGCCGTGCACGCACAGCGGCAGGCCGATCTCCGCCATGCGTTCGAGCACGGCCATGGCGCGGCCGATCTCGCGCACGCCCTGGCTGGAATTGGTCGTGGCCCCGGCCGGATAGAGCTTGACCGCCGTCACCACGCCCGCGCGCGCTGCGGCCTCCACATCGTCCGGGTCCGTTTCCTCGGTCAGATACAGCGTCATCAGGGGCGTGAAGTCCGTTCCGGGGGCCAGCGCGCCGACGATGCGGTCGCGATAGGCGCGCGCATGCGCGCCGGTCGTCACGGGTGGATCGAGATTGGGCATGATGATCGCGCGCCCCGCCCAGTCGCTGTGCTGGGCCACCGCCTTCAGCACCGCGCCGTCGCGCAGATGAAGGTGCCAGTCGTCCGGCCGTATGATCTCGAACCGTTCGGTCATTTCAGTTCCCCTTGTTGTGATGGAGGGCATGGTCGGCGAAGACGGCGCCGTCGTGGCCCCGGACGGAGGCTGCGGCGTCTTCGGGTGTCGGGTCCGGCCATGGCCGCAAACAGCCCATCCCGCGGGCCGCCGTCAAGCGCGGCCGGGACGATTTCGGACCGGTGCGGCCATTGCGCGCGGGCGCGCCCGTTGCGCCGCAGCCCTGACGGCTTGCCTAGGCCGCCGGGACCGCGCCATAATCGCGCCATGACGGGAGGAGTTCGCAACGCGTTCGGCCGCAAGGGTGCGGCGCTCTGGCTCGCCGGCGTCGTGCTGGTGGCGCTGGCGTTGAGCCTTGCGGCGATGCCGCGTCTCGAACGGACCTTCATGCTACAGGCCGGCGAACGCAGCGAGGCGACACTGCGCCTTGCCGTGCAGGGCCTTGAAGGGGCGTTGCGCCGCTACGAGCCGCTGCCCGCCCTGATCGCCGAACGGCCGGTTCTGCGCGACCTGCTCCGCGACCCGGAAAACGGGGCGCTGCGCGCGCGCATCAACGAGCAGTTGCGCCGGACGGCCGAGCAGGTCAGCGCGTCCGACGTCTATCTGATGGACACCACCGGCCTGACGCTGGTCGCGTCCAACCACCGCAAGGAACTCTCCTTCGTCGGGCGCAGCTTCTACTACCGCCCCTATTTCACCGAGGCGCTGGCGGGCGGGATCGGCCGCTATTTCGCATTGGGAACGACGTCCGGCGAGCGCGGCTATTTCTTCGCCGCCCCGGTGTTCGACGCGGGCCGGACCCTCGGCGTCGTCGCGGTCAAGTTCACGGTCGACGCGTTCGAGGACGCCTGGCGCGCCGGCGACACCGACATCGTCGTCCATGACGCCAACGGCGTCATCTTCATGGCGAGCCGGCCCGAATGGCATTTCCGCACCCTGTCGCCCCTTTCGCCGGCCGCGCTCGCGCAGATCGAGGCCAACCGGCAATATCCGCTCGATCAGCTCGATCCCCTGCCGGTGGACCGGTCGGCCGGTCGCGGCCGGATTTCGTTCGCGACCGTCGGCTCGGGCGCCCAGGCCGAGGACTATGTCACCAGCATGACGCCGATCGCCGAGGCGGGCTGGCGCGTTGCGATCCTGACACCGACCGGGCCGGCGCAGACCCAGGCGCTGCTGACGCTCGCCCTGCTCGTTCTGGCGATCCTGTTCGCCGGCCTGATCGCGGCGGCCTTCCTGCAACGGCGTGCCCGGCTCGTCGAGCGGCTGGAGGCGCAGCGCGCCACCCAGCATCTTCTGGAGCGCCGCGTCGCCGAGCGCACCGAGGACCTGAACACGGCCAACCGCAAGCTGCGCGCCGAGATCGAGGAGCGCAAGGCGACCGAGCGGCAGTTGCGCACGACGCAGGCCGAACTGGTCCAGGCCGGCAAGCTGGCCGCGCTCGGCCAGATGTCGGCGGCGCTCAGCCATGAGTTCAACCAGCCCCTGGCGGCGGTCAAGACCTATGCCGAGAACGCGGTCGCCTTCCTGGACAGGGGGCAGGCGGACAGGGCGCGCGGCAATGTCGCCCGCATCTCGCAGATGACCGACCGCATGGCCGCCATCTCCAGGCATCTGCGCAACTTCGCCCGCCGCCCGCGGCAGAAGATCGGCCCGATCCCGCTTCTGGCCGTCATCGACGATGCGCTCGACCTGATGGCCGCGCCCCTGAAGGGTGCTGGCGCGCATGTCGCCTTCGACCGTCCGGCATCCGAGGTCTGGGTCCTTGGCGGCCATGTCCGCCTCCAGCAGGTGGTGGTCAACCTGCTCAACAATGCCCTCGATGCGATGGAGGGCGCCGATCGCCCCCTCATCGAACTGTCGGTCGCGGCCGGAGCGGGCCGTTGCCGCATCGCCGTGCGCGATCACGGGGCCGGGCTGGCCGAGGGCCTGCGCACCAAGGTGTTCGACCCGTTCTTCACCACCAAGGGCCCCGGCAAGGGGCTCGGTCTGGGCCTGTCGATCTCCTACAACATCATCCGCGATTTCGGCGGGAAATTGTCGGTGCACAACCATGGCCGTGGCGGCGCCGTCTTCGCCGTCGACCTCGATCGCGTCGAGGCGCCGGGCGCGCACGCGCGCCGGGGCGCGCCGGTCGCCGCCGAATGAGCGGCGAGACGATCCTTTTCGTCGACGACGAGGAGCATCTGCGCCTTGCGGCCGGGCAGGCGCTGGAGCTGGCCGACCTCGACGTCACCTGCCTCGATCAGGCCGACAAGGCGCTGGCGCGCATCGGGCGCAACTTCCCCGGCGTGCTGGTGACCGACATCCGCATGCCGGGCATGGACGGCATCGATCTGATGCGCCGCTCGCTGGAGATCGATCCCGAGTTTCCGGTCATTCTGGTGACTGGCCATGGCGATGTGGAACTGGCCGTTCAGTGCATGCGGGAGGGCGCCTACGACTTCCTCGAAAAGCCCTATGCGCCGAGCCGGCTCGTCGACGCGGCGCGGCGCGCGCTCGACAAGCGGCGCCTGACGCTGGAGAACCGGGCGCTGCGGTCCCAGGTCGGCGGGCGCGACGCGATCGAGGCGCGGCTGGGCGGGCGGAGCCCGGTCATGGTGGAGCTGCGCCGCCGGATTCGCGCCATCGCGCAAACCGAGGCCGACGTCCTGGTGTTCGGCGCCACCGGCACGGGCAAGGAGGTCGCCGCCCGCGCCCTGCACCGCGCCAGTGCCCGCGGCGGGCACCCCTTCGTGCACATCAACTGCGCGGCGCTGCCCGAGGCGCTGATCGAGAGCGAACTGTTCGGCCACGAGGCGGGCGCGTTTCCGGGCGCGACGCGGGCGCGCTACGGCAAGTTCGAACATGGGCGCGGCGGCACCATCTTCCTCGACGAGATCGAATCCATGCCGCAGCCCATGCAGGCCAAGCTGCTGCACGCGATCCAGAACCGGTCGGTCACGCGGCTCGGCTCCAACGAGCCCGTCGTGCTCAATGTCCGCTTCATCGCCGCCAGCAAGACCGACCTTGAGGCGGAAGCGGCGGCCGGCGCCTTCCGCGGCGACCTCTTGTACCGGCTCAACGTGGTCACCTTGCGCGTGCCCGACCTTGGCGAGCGCCGCGAGGACATTCCGCGCCTGTTCGTCCAGCTCGTCAACGAGGCGGCGGCCCGCTACAAGCTGCCCGCGCCGACGGTCCCCGGCGCCGTGCTCGCGGCGGTCTCGGCGCGGGCCTGGCCGGGCAATGTGCGCGAGTTGCGCAACGCCGCCGACCGGTTTGCCCTCGGCCTCGATCCGGGGCTGGCGGGCAACGGCGCCGCCGATGCCGCATCCGCCGCGCCAAGGACGCTCGCCGGCCAGATGGCCGAGCACGAAAAGGCGCTGATCGCCGCAAGCCTGACGGCGCATCGCGGCAGCCTCAAGGGTACCTATGAAGCGCTCGGCTTGTCGCGCAAGGCGCTCTATGAGAAGATGCAGAAGCACGAGTTGGCGCGCGAAACATTCACCGGCGGCGACAAGGGCTGACCTTGCCGTCCGGTCGCCTGTGTCGTTTTCCACCCATGTCCGGCGCTGTTTGTTACACAAACCGCCCATCGGCGGCGCGCCACCCTCGCGCAACCACGGTTGACGCCGCTTTTTTGCTTGCGCGCGGCGCCTTCGCCTCCAACAAGGCGGGCCGTGTCCGCATCGCGGACGCGCCAATGGGGGAGGCCCATTCGACAGCCGGCTGACGTCGCCGCATCGTCGTGCCGTCGCGCCGGGAATAAACCAGGAGGATTCCATGAAACTGTCTTTGATGATGTCGGCCGTTGCCATCGTCGCGCTGACCGTGCCGGCGGCCAATGCGCAAGATCGCCAGGGCTGGCCGGAAAGCTTCACCGTGGGCACCGCCTCGCAGGGCGGCACCTACTTTGCCTACGGCTCGGGCTGGGCTAATCTCGTGGCCGACGAGCTTGGCATCTCCGGCGGCGGCGAGGTGACCGGCGGCCCGATGCAGAACATGGCGCTGGTGCACACCGGCGAAGCCGCGTTCGGCATGACGACCATGGGTCCGGCCGCCGAATCCATCGCCGGAACCAACCCGATCGCGCCGGGCCTTCAGATGACCAATGCCTGCGCGATCTTTCCCATGTATCAGACGCCGTTCTCGGTCACGGCCCTGACGGCATCGGGTATCGCCTCGATCGCCGACATTCCGGCCGGCGCCAAGATCGGCTTTGGCCCCGCCGGTTCGACCTCGGACACCTATTTCCCGCGCATGATGGAGGCGCTCGGCGTCGAGTTCGAGCGCCGCAACGGCGGCTGGTCCGATCTGGGCGGCCAGCTTCAGGACGGTCTTCTGGACGTGATTGCCTTTGCCGCCGGCGTGCCGGTGCCCGCGGTCAGCCAGCTCGAAGTGCAGACCGACGTGAACATCATCGAGTTCACCGAGGCGGAACAGGCCGCGATCATGGACGCCTTCCCGGTCTCCCGGTTCTCGATCGCGGCCGAAACCTACACCACGCTCGAAAGCGACGCGCGTTCGGTGTCGATGTGGAATTTCGCCATCGCCAATTGCGACCTGCCCGAGAGCTTCGTCAACGCCGTGGTCGACATCGTCATGTCCGACAATGAGCGGATGGTGAACATCCACCGCGCCGCCCGGTCGACGCTGCCCGAGAACTGGGACAGGAACCAGGTCATGCAATGGCATCCGGGCGCCGCCCGCTGGTTTAAGGACAATGCCGGCGCGGACATTCCCGCCGACATGATCCACGGCGGCTGACCGCCGCCGTCCGGTGCAGACACGAGATCGCCGCGCCCGCACGCCGGGCGTGGCGTTTGGCCTGTAACGCGGCAAGATTGGCGCCGCGAAAGGGAGGGGACACATGAGCCAGCAAGCCGCAAGAGATGACGATGTCGTGCTGGCGGACGGCGTCGACGAGGAACCCGTCGAGGGCAACCGGCGCATCTACAAGGGCCGGACCTATCTGCTCGTCAGCCTGCTGGCGACGGTGTACGCGGCGTTCCACATGGCCGCGCTCAACGGGCTGTCGATCTCGGAGATGACCGGCGGCCTGCTGGTCGTCCCCTTCCTGCCGACCTTTCCGATGGAGACGTGGAACTTCCGCATCGTCCACATCGCCGGCGCGCTGCTGCTCGGCTTCCTGCTGTTCGGCGGCACCCGCTTTGCGACCGACAGGGCCGAGGTCAGGCCGGTCTTCACCTGGGCCGCGCTGGCCCTGATGGTGCCGGCGCTCGTCTCGCTGGGTGCTGCGCTCTCCTTTGCCGTCGAGATCGCCGGCGGCGTGATGTGGAACGGGATCGACGCGCGCATCCGCTTCAACGAGACTTGGCTGTTCGGCGCGCCGCTGATGGTCGCAACGGTCGGCGGCATCGTCCTTTCCTGGTTCGACCGGCGCCAGCGCGGCGCGGTCAACCTGCTCGATCTGGTCCTCGCCGTCTGCGGCATCGCCGTCGCCGCCTACCTGATCGCCATCTACGGCACCTTGATGCGCAACGCGACGGGCACCCCCTTCGCGCCCATCGGCATTTCGATCGCCGCCGTCGCGGGTACGCTGCTGATCATGGAGATGACGCGCCGCGTCGCCGGCATGGCGCTGGTGGTCATCGCGCTGATCTTCCTGCTCTACGTCTTCACCGGCCAGCACCTGCCGGGCTTTCTGAATTCGCCGGCCATCTCCTGGCAGCGCTTCTTCAGCCAGGTCTACACGGATGCCGGCATCCTGGGGCCGACGACGGCGGTCTCGTCCACCTACATCATCCTGTTCATCATCTTCGCCGCCTTCCTTCAGGCGTCCAAGGTTGGCGACTATTTCGTCAACTTCGCCTTCGCGACGGCAGGCCGTGCGCGGGGTGGGCCGGCCAAGGTGGCGATCTTCGCCTCCGGCCTGATGGGCATGATCAACGGCACCTCGGCCGGCAATGTCGTCGCCACCGGCTCGCTGACCATCCCGCTGATGAAGAAGGTCGGCTATCACAAGAAGACCGCCGGTGCGATCGAGGCGGCCGCCTCGACGGGCGGTCAGATCATGCCGCCGATCATGGGCGCGGGCGCCTTCATCATGGCCGAGATCACCGGCATTCCCTATCAGGAAATCGCGATCGCCGCCATCATCCCCGCCATCCTCTATTTCACGTCGATCTTCTTCATGGTCGACTTCGAGGCCGCCAAGCTCGGCATGCGGGGCATGCGCGAGGACGAACTGCCCAAGCTGCGCGCCATGGTGCGCCGCGTCTTCCTGTTCATCCCGATCGTCATCCTGATCGTCGCCCTGTTCCAGGGCTATTCGGTGATCCGGGCCGGCACGCTGGCCACGGTGGCCGCCGCCGTCGTGAGCTGGCTCGCGCCCGCCGAGATGCGCCTGACGCGCCTTTTGATGTCCGGGCGGGAAAGCTCCATGCTCACCTCGCTGGGATTGCAGGCGCTGATCGTCGCGGCCATCATCGCTGCCGCCTACGGCCTGTTCGCCGCGCTCGACCAGACCCTGGCCGCCGCCGGTGGCGTGCTGCTGGTGATCGCGCTGGGGCTGTGGGCGCTCAACCGGCGTCGGCGCGGCCATGCCCGCCATCCCGGTCCCCAGGGCGACAAGACGCACGAGGCGATGAATCTGGGCTCGATCGTCAAGGCGTTCGAACTGGCCGGCGTCATGTCGATCCAGATCATCGCCGTGTGCGCCTGTGCCGGCATCATCGTCGGCGTCATCTCGCTGACCGGCGTGGGCGCGCGCTTCTCCAATCTGCTTTTGGGCCTGGCCGAGGCCTCGCAGCTTCTGGCGCTCGTCTTCGCCATGTGCATCGCCATCCTTCTGGGCATGGGCATGCCGACGACGGCCGCCTACGCGGTCGCCGCCTCGGTGGTCGCGCCGGGCCTGGTCGAACTGGGCATCCAGCCGCTGGTGGCGCATTTCTTCGTCTTCTATTTCGCCGTCGTCTCGGCGATCACCCCACCCGTGGCGCTCGCCTCCTACGCGGCGGCGGGGATTTCGGGCGCCAACCCGATGGAGACCTCGGTCACCTCGTTCAAGATCGGCATCGCCGCCTTCGTCGTGCCGTTCATGTTCTTCTACAACGCCGCGCTGCTGATGGAATCGCACACGCTGGAGATCGTCCGCGCGTTCCTGACCGCCATGCTCGGCGTGTTCCTTCTGGCCTCCGGCGTGCAGGGCTGGTTCTTCGGCAGGAAGACGGTCTGGTTCTTGCGCGTGGCGCTGGTCGGAACCGCGCTGGTGCTGATCGAGGGGTCCGTGCTGACGGACATTATCGGCATCGGCATGGCGGCGCTGGTCTTCTT
This sequence comes from Roseitalea sp., assembly GCF_984466335.1. Classification (NCBI taxonomy): domain Bacteria; kingdom Pseudomonadati; phylum Pseudomonadota; class Alphaproteobacteria; order Hyphomicrobiales; family Ahrensiaceae; genus Roseitalea; species Roseitalea sp. The sequence continues at coordinate 8,980 of NZ_CFIFWG010000092.1, forward strand.
CGTCCAGCGCGTCATCAAGCCGAAGGAAGGGCTGAGCATCCGCGTGCGCGGCGCCGATTAGGGCGTTCTTTGATGAGATTGAACCATTGTGCCGGCCCGGCCCACCGGTCGGCGCTTGCCGCGCCATGCAGTTTGAAGCGCCCGAACCGGTCAACCCGGTTCCGGGTGGGTTTGCGACCGGCCGGCGGGCGCCCACGGCATCGAACCGCTTGCCCGCAGCACCGCCACGCGCTCCTGAGCGTGTCGAAGGGGCGCTTCTCCTGGCGGATCGGCTCACCGGCCGGCAAACGGAATGGATGCAATTCTCGTGATCCCCGCTTCACGCGCAATGCTCCAGCTCTTTGATCTTGAGCATGTCCTTATCCGGAAACCGCATACACTTTTCGGGAACATGCCCTGGGAGCCTTTACCGGCGGGCAGTCAGATGGCCGCTTCCTCCTTGCCGGCGCCGATCCGCGACCGGTGCGGGCCGAACAGGCAGGCAAGGCCGAGAATGGCGCCCGAGACGGCGGCGATCATGCCGGCGGCGCTGACCGCGTTCTGGCCGCCGAACCACAGCGGCCCGTAGCCGGCGAAGACATAGCCAAGCACGGCCGACACGGTGGCAAAGGCGACGCTCCACCAGATCTGGCGTTCAAGGCTGTTGGTCATCAGCCGCGCTGCGGCGGGCGGGCAGATGAACATGGCGATGACGATGATCGAGCCGACCGCGTCGAAAGCGGCCACCGCCGCGATGGCGGCGACGACCACCAGGCAAAAGCCGATCAGGCCGACCGGCAGGCCAAGCGCCTGGGCGAAGCCCTCGTCGAAGGTCGAGATTTTGAGCCAGCGCCAAAATATCAAGGTCAACAACGCCACCAGGGCGCAGACCACCACGATGCGTTCCAGCTCATGCGGAAGCGAGGCCAGCGCGACGGGATCGACAAGCGAGTGCCAGCCCTCGGCCCTGAACCAGATCAGGCTTTCCAGATTGCCCATCAGCGCGTGCTCGACATCGAGATGGGTGTTGCTGGTATCGGTCTGTTCGAGGATCAGCACGCCGGCGGCGAACATCGCGGTGAAGACGACGCCCATCGCAGCGCCCGGCTCGATATTGCCGAGCCGCTTGACCGCTTCGATCAGGATCACCGCGACGATGGCCGCGCCCGCCGCGCCCAGAAGCATCGGGATCGCGGCGACGATGCCCGTCAGCAGGAAGGCCACGACGATGCCCGGCAGCACGACATGGCTGATCGCGTCGCCGATCAGCGCCTGTCGCCTGAGCACCAGGAAATTGCCCGGCAGCGCGCAGGCGATCGACGCGAAGATGCCGATCAGGATCGGCGTCAGCGAGAACTGAACGAATTCGGAGCCCATCACGCCCCTCCCACGACGACCGGCGGCCCGAGGCGGCGGTCGAACTCTGTGATTTCATCGGGCGTGAAGACCTCCTCGATGGGGGTCAGGCCGTCATAGCGGCCGGTCAGTCCGGCGTCTTGATGAATTTCGCGGGCGATATCCCAGCGCTTTTCGTCACGGGCGATCTTGGCGGCCCGCGCCCGGCCTGCGTGCGTGGGGACGCCGTCGGGGCGCATAAGCCCCTCCCGGACGAGCAAACGCACCGTATAGGCTTCACGGATCGGGTGCTGTGCGGCAAGCGCCAGCAGCCCCTGGCGGCGATGCACGCGCCGCTGGAAGCGACGATGACGGATCACGGCGGCCAGGACCCCGCGCGCCGGGGCGAAGAGAAGCGAAAAGATGAAGATCACCGCCGCGACCAGAACGATGATCGGCCCCGTCGGCAGGGCGGGCGCCGAGGCCGACAGCACGGCGCCCAGATAGCCCGATACGCCGCCGATGCCGCCCGCGATCCAGATCACGCGGTTCGACCGCTCGGTCCAGAAGCGCGCGGTCACCGCGGGGATGATCAGCATGGCCACGATCAGGATCAGGCCCACGAGCTTCAGCCCGATGACGGTGACCGCCATCACCAGCCCCATCATCAAAAGGTCGATGCGCCGCACGTCATAGCCCATGGCCGCCGCGTAGCCCGGATCGAAGGCGACAAGCGTCATCGGACGGCGCAGGAGCCATGTCGCAAAGACGGCGAGCGACCCGCCGATGGCGATGACGATGGCATCCTGAAAGAGCATCCCCGCGGTGGAGCCGAGCAGGAAGCTCTCAAGGCCCGCCTGCCGCCCCGCATTCATGGTCTGGATGAATGTAAGGAACACGATGCCGAGGCCGAAGAACACCCCGAGCACCGCCCCGATCGCCGCATCTTCGGCCAGACGCGTGCGGCGCGTGATCCACTCGATCAGCAGCAGCCCGATCCAGGCGGTGACCGCGGAGCCGAGCAGGAGCCCGATCAGGTTACGCCCGTCGTCGCCCAGGCTCACCATGATTATAAAGGCGAGGCCGACACCGGGAAGCGTCGCATGGGCGACGGCGTCGGAGACCAGAGCGCGCTTGCGCAGGAAAAGAAATGTGCCGGAAGATCCGGCGGCGAAGCCGAGCAGTCCGGCGCCGATGGCCACAAGCGCGGCGTTGTAGCCGGCTTGCAGCAGGAGCGCCTGAAGAAAGGTGTTCACCCGGCCCTTCCTTCCGCCATGGAGAGCTCGTCAAGATGCGTGGCGGCCAGCCGCCCGCCATAGGTGGCTTGCAGGTTTTCCGTGGTGAAAGCGTCCTCAACGGTGCCCTCGGCCATCCGCCGCACATTGATCAGGAAGACATGGTCGAAATAGTCGCGCACCGTCGAGAGGTCGTGATGCACGGCGACGACCGTCTTGCCTTTGGATTTGAGCAGCTTCAGCACATCGATGATCGCCCGCTCCGTCGCCGCATCCACGCCGGCGAAGGGTTCGTCGAGCAGATAGAGATCGGCGTCCTGCGCCAGCGCGCGGGCGAGGAACACGCGCTGTTGCTGGCCGCCCGAAAGCTGCCCGATCTGGCGATGGGCGAAGTCGGCCATACCGACACGGTTCAGGCAGTCCTCCGCGTGCGCCTTCATCCGGCCCGACAGCCGCCCCAGAAGCCCAACCTTGCGGTAGAGACCCATCAGCACGACATCGATGACGGCGGTCGGGAAATACCAGTCGACG
>NZ_CFIFWG010000093.1:0-11849 GCF_984466335.1 Roseitalea sp.
GGGACTGCCCGAACGGCGGGGCAGCATATAGCGCTAGTCGTCGCGAGACGGAACCGCCGAGATGATCACCATCGCCTGAGCGAGCGGGTAGTCGTCGGTGATGGTGACGTCGATCTGCGCTTCGGTGCCGGGCGGCAGCAGCTCCTCCAGCCGCACCGCTGCCCCCTCGGTCAGCGCCATGGTCGGCTTGCCGCTGGGGAGGTTGACCACGCCCATGTGCTTCCAATGCACGCCGCGCCGCGGCACGCCGGTGCCCAGCGCCTTGGCGCAGGCTTCCTTGGCGGCGAAGCGCTTGGCATAGGAGGCCGCGCGCATGCGTCTGCGTTCGGATTTGTCGCGCTCTATGTCGGTGAAGACGCGCGCGATGAAACGCGCGCCATGCTTTTCCAATGTCCTTTCGACACGACGTATGTCGATCAGGTCGCTGCCCAGGCCGATGATCATGATGCAAGGCGCCCGCGGTGCGGCGCCGAACCGGGCGCCGGGCCGCCCTCCTGCGCATGCACCCGTTGCAGGGCAAGCGCCCGCTGGGCCCGGCGCGCGGCGCGGCGCGTCTGGAAGACGGCGACGGCCATGCGCGTGGGCATATAGATCAGCACGCCGGCCACCAGCCCGATCGGCACGCCGCCGACCACCATGGGCAGGATCCAGGGCCCCCAAAGGGCGGCAAAGCCGTGCTCGGCAAAAACGGCACCGAAGCGGGCGCCGTCGGCGCCGTTGCCCTCGATGCCGAGCACCCAGCGCCCGAGCGCCAGCGTCGAGGCCCAGATCATCGGAAAGGTCAGCGGATTGCCGATGGCGGTTCCGAACGCGGCGGCGATCATCGAGCCGCGCATCAGGAAGGCGAGAAGAAAGGAGAGCAGGAAGTGAAAGCCCATCAGCGGGGTGAACGATGCGAATGTCCCGGCGGCGACACCGGCGGCGATGGCATGGGGCGTTGCGCGAATGCGCAACACGCGCTTGGCATAATAGCGCATCGAGCGCCCGTAATTGCGCCGCGGCAGGACCGATACGCGCAGACGCGTCAACCGATCTTCCTGCTGGCGGCGCTTGAACATCATGGGCGGGCTTCCGTTCTCCGGGCACCGGTGGCGCGCCGGATCGTCATGTGCGAGATCGCGCTATGGAACAGGCGATCGCCCGCAGATACGCGCGCGCCAGCCGCGCTTCAAGCGCCGACGTCGCCAACCGGGCCGACAGCAAGGCCGAAACGAGGCGGGGCGCGCTCGTCGCGGCCCGTTGGCGGCCACCAACCAGCGCCGCTCACCCGTTCACGCGCTCGGCGGTCGAAACCGCCTCGGAGTCGCGCAACTGCCCCAGAAGGCGGGTCAGATGGCGCAGGTCCCACACTTCCAGGTCGAAGATCATCTCGGTGAAATCGGGCGCCGTGCGCACCATGGCCAGCGTGTGGATGTTGGCGTCGTTGCGGGCGATCAGATGGGCGATTTCGGCCAGCGACCCCGGCGCGTTGATCGCGGTGACGACGATCCGGGCGGGAAAACGCGTGCGGTTGGCCACGTCAATGTCCCAGCGCACGTCGATCCAGCGGTCGAGCTGGTCGTCATAGGCGGCCAGCGCCGGCGACTGGATCGGATAGATGGTGATGCCCTTTCCCGGCGTCGAGATGCCGACGATGCGGTCGCCGGGAACCGCGCCCTCGGGCGAAAACCGCACCGGCAGGTCGCCCGCCGCGCCGCGTATGGGCAGGATGCGGTCGCCTCCGCCGGCCTCGGGGCCGGCGCGCGCCGCGCCGCCGGCGGGCTCCCCGGCGCTGCCGGGAAAGCGAAACATCATGCCGGACGCGTCGGTGAGGTTGAACCAGCCCTCGCCAAGCAGTTCGGCGCTTGCGGGCGTTGACGGCTTCTCGTCCTGGAAGTCCGGAAAGATGGCCTTGATCACATGGGCGGAGGCCAGTTCGCCGCGCCCGGCCGCGGCCAGAACGTCCTCGACGTCGGTGTGCGCGAGCCTGCTCAACCCGTCCTTGAGGATGTCGCGCGAGAAGGGCCGGCCGGCGCGCTCGAAGGCGCGTTCGAGAATGCGGTGTCCGAGGCCGGAATACTGCCTGCGCACGGCGGCGCGCGTCGCACGGCGGATCGCCGCGCGCGCCTTTCCGGTCTTGACTAGCGCCTCCCAGGCCGCCGGCGGGGCGGTCGACGAGGAGCGGACGATCTCCACCTCGTCGCCGTTCTGAAGCTGGGTGACCAGCGGCATGATGCGGCCGTTGATCTTGGCGCCGACGCAGCTGTCGCCGATATCGGTGTGCACCGCATAGGCGAAATCGACCGGGATCGCGCCGCGCGGCAAGGCGATCAGCCGCCCCTTGGGCGTGAAGCAGAAGACCTGATCCTGGAACAGTTCGAGCTTGGTGTGTTCGAGGAACTGCTCGGGATGATCGCCTTCGGAAAGCGATTCGATCGTGCGCCGGAGCCAGGCATAGGCGCTGGTGTCCTGAAAGGCCTGGTCGGCCCTGCCGCTCGGGCGCGCATCGCCATTGGCCAGCGCGCCGTTGTCCTTGTAGATGGCATGCGCGGCGACGCCATATTCGGCCACCTCGTGCATCCGCCGCGTGCGGATCTGCAACTCGACGCGCTGCTTGGAAGGGCCGACGATCGTCGTGTGGATCGACCGGTAGTCGTTCTGCTTGGGCGTCGAGACATAGTCCTTGAAGCGGCCGGGCACCATGTTCCACTTGCGGTGGACCACGCCCAGCGCCCGGTAGCACTCGTCCTCGGTGCCGACGATGACGCGAAAGCCGAAAATGTCGGACAGCTGCTCGAACGACAGGCCCCTGGTCTCCATCTTCTTGAAAACCGACCAGGCCTGCTTGCGCCGGCTGTCCACCTCGGCGTGAATGCCGTTGTCCGCCAGAAGGCCGCGCAGCGTCGCCGTGATCTCCCCGAGCAGGCCGGCATGGCGCGCGGCGATCTGCCTGAGCCGGTCGGACACGGTCGCATGGGCCTCGGGGTTCAGGTGCCGAAAGGCAAGCTCTTCGAGTTCGTTGCGCATGTCCTGCATGCCCATGCGGCCGGCGAGCGGCGCATAGATGTCCATCGTCTCCTCGGCGATGCGCGCGCGCTTGTCCTCGCGCACGAAGTCGAGCGTGCGCATATTGTGCAGCCGGTCGGCCAGCTTGACCAGAAGAACCCGCGCATCCTCGGCGATGGCGAGCAGCAGCTTGCGCAGGTTTTCGGCCTGCGCCGCCTTCCTGGAGACCAGATCCAGCCGCTTGAGCTTGGTCAGCCCCTCGACCAGGCGGGCCGTGTCCTCGCCGAACATGTCCTCGATCTCGACGCGCGTGGCCGACGTGTCCTCGATCGTGTCGTGCAGCAGGCCGACGGCGATGGTCGATTCGTCCATGCGCATGTCGGTGAGGATGGCCGCCACTTCGAGCGGATGGGAGAAATAGGGGTCGCCCGAAGCGCGCGTCTGCCCGCCATGCTTCTTCATGGCGTAGACATAGGCCTTGTTCAAAAGGGCCTCGTTGACCTGCGGCTTGTAGCGCTGGACACGCTCGACAAGCTCGTATTGGCGCATCATCGGACGGCGACCTCATGAAAAAGCGCGCGGGCCTTGTCGCCCACGCGCTCAATATAGTCACGCAAGACCGCCATAGTCATGCCGGACGGGTCCGCCAAGGGCGCCTTGTCTTTGGATGGGAGCGGATTGGTGGACAGGGCTTTTCGCCGCGGCGAGGAAAAGACCGCAGCGCGATCCGACGATCGCGCGAGGCTTTTGATGGTGCCGGCGGCGGAAAAGACATCCGAGCCGGAGGCCGGCACCCGATTGAGGTCGCGTAAGGGCCGCACGTTGCCCGCGCTTGGCCTTTTGCGCTCCGGGCGGCGTTGCGCGCGCCTTGCCGGATCACAAAATCCCGGCGCTCAGACGATTCCAGCTCAAGACCAACCGCTCTAGTCGTCCGATTTTTCCGGCGGAACGAGGCCCTCGATGCCGGCCAGCAATTCCTCTTCGCTCATCTGAGCGCCGCCGAAGGCGATCTGCTCGGGCGCATCGGGCGTTTCGGCAGCCTCGCCCAGTTCGGCCTCGGGCTCGTCGACCTCGACATGCTTCTGCAACGAGTGGATCAGATCCTCTTCCAGATCGCCCGGCGCCAGCGTCTCGTCGGCGATCTCGCGCAGCGCGACGACCGGGTTCTTGTCATTGTCGCGATCCACGGTGATCGATGCGCCCTGCGAAACCTGCCGCGCGCGATGGGCGGCGAGCAGGACCAGATCGAAACGGTTTTCCACTTTGTCGATGCAGTCTTCGACGGTCACGCGAGCCATGGGCGTTCCTTTGGCGAAAATGGTCGTGTCGGGATCGCAAGCGCTATACACGCCGCCGCATGGCCGCGCAAGCATGGCGATGCGGTCGGCGGCGGGCGGCCGACTTGATTTTGCCGCCAACTCATGGAAAGCGGGCCAGCATACTTGAAACCGTTTTCATGAAGGGACGATTGCATGTTCGACCAACGCGAGAAGATTGCCCTGTTCATCGACGGCGCGAACCTTTACGCCGCCGCCAAGGCGCTTGGCTTCGACATCGACTACCGCAAGATGCTCGAACATTTCCAGAAGCGCGGCTATCTCATGCGCGCCTATTATTACACCGCGCTGATCGAGGATCAGGAATATTCGTCGATCCGCCCGCTGATCGACTGGCTCGACTATAACGGCTACAAGGTCATCACCAAGCCGGCCAAGGAATTCACCGACTCGACCGGACGCCGCAAGATCAAGGGCAACATGGACATCGAGCTGACCATCGACGCCATGCAATTGTCGCGGTCGATCGACCATGCCGTCCTGTTCTCCGGCGACGGCGATTTCCGCGTGCTGGTCGATGCGCTACAACAAAACGGCTGCAAGGTTTCGGTGGTGTCGACCATGGCCAGCCAACCGCCCATGATCGCCGACGATCTGCGGCGCAACGCCGATCACTTCATCGACCTGAAGACGCTTCAGCCGGAAATCGGCCGGGCGCCGTCCGAGCGGGCCGCGCCGCGCTATGATGGCGGCGAGGACGGCGAGGACGACGTCCATGACGACTGACAATGGCGCTCGATCCGCCGGCCGATTGTCGGCTTTGCCCGCGTCTTTCAGGGTTCGTTTCCAGTTGGCGCGCGCGCGAACTGGACTGGCACAATGGCCCGGTGCGGACCTGGCTGCCGACGGGCGGCGCGGATTCGGTTCGGTTGCTGATCGTCGGGCTCGCGCCGGGCCTGCGCGGCGCCAACCGGACGGGGCGGGCGTTTACGGGCGATGCGTCGGGCGCGGCCCTGTTCGCGGCGTTGGAGCCGCACGGGCTGGCACGCGGCCATGAGCCGGGCGCCGATGGCGCGGGCATCGAACTGATCGGCACCGCGATCACCAATGCGGTGCGCTGCGTGCCGCCGCGAAACCGGCCCGTCGCCAGCGAAATCAACAACTGCCGGCCGTTTCTTGAAAATACGATTCAGCGTCCGGTGCGCCTGCGCGCGATCCTGACGCTGGGCAAGGTCGCCCATGAATCGACGATACGCGCGCTGGGCGAGCCGGCGGGCAGGCATCCGTTCGGGCACGGCCGGCAAACCGCCATCGGCGGACTGACCGTCGTTTCGAGCTATCATTGCTCGCGCTACAACATGAACACGGGCCGGCTGACCGGGGCGATGCTGGACGATGTGGTGGGCCGCTGCTCGTCGATCGCCGGCCGAAGGTGATCGCGCGGCGCGCCGGCGCGGAGGTTTACCCCTTCTCCCGCAGCAACCGCGCCTTTTCGCGGTTCCAGTCGCGTTTCTTTTCGGTCTCGCGCTTGTCGTGCAGCTTCTTGCCGCGCGCGACGGCAAGCTCCAGCTTGGCCCGGCCGCGATCGTTGAAATAGAGCCGGAGCGGCACGATCGTCATGCCTTCGCGGTCGGTCGCGTTGACCAGCCTGGCGATCTCGCGCCTGCTCAAAAGCAGCTTCCTGCGCCGGCGCGGATCGTGGTTGAAGCGGTTGGCTTCCAGATATTCGGGGACGTGGCTGTTGATCAGCCACATCTCGCCATCCTCGAAGCTGGCGTAGCTCTCGGCGATGTTGGCCTCGCCGTTGCGCAGCGCCTTGACCTCGGTGCCGCGCAGCACGAGGCCCGCCTCGACCACGTCCCCGATCTCGTAGTTGAAGCGCGCCTTGCGATTGTCCGCCACGAGCGTGCGGGCGGTCCGGTCCTTCTTCGGTGCGGCCATGGCTAGCGGGTCGGTCGCCGGGCGTCAGTTCAACAGGCCGGCGTGACGCATGGCATCGTCGATCAGCGCCTCGTGGGCGGCTTCGACGGGAACCATGGGCGAGCGCAGCGCGTTGTGCATCCGGCCCAGGCGCGACAGCGCATATTTGGCGCCCGACACGCCCGCCTCGGCGAACAGCGCCTTGTGCAACGGCATGAGCCGGTCCTGAAAGTCGAGCGCGGCGGCGAAATCGCCGGCGGCCATCGCGCCCTGAAATTCGGCGCACAGGCGCGGCGCGACATTGGCGGTCACCGAGATGCAGCCGACGCCGCCATGGGCGTTGAAGCCCAGCGCGGTCGAATCCTCGCCGGAGATCTGGATGAAGTCCGGCCCGCACGCCATGCGCTGCTCGGACACGCGCTCGATGCGCACCGTGGCATCCTTGACGCCCCAGATGTTGGGAAAATCGCCGGCAAGCCGCCCCATCGTCTCGGGCAGAAGGTCGATCACCGAACGCGGCGGAATGTTGTAGATGAAGACCGGAATGTCGACGGCCTGGGCGATGGCCGCGAAATGCGCATAGAGCCCGCGCTGGCCGGGCTTGTTGTAGTAGGGCGTCACGCTGAGCACGGCGTCGGCGCCGGCCCGTTCGGCGTGCTGGGCGAAATCGACGGCCTCATGGGTGTTGTTGGAGCCCGCGCCCGCCATCACCGGCACGCGGCCGGCCGCCTGCTCGACGCAGAGCGCGATCATCCGCTTGTGCTCGTCATGGGTGAGCGTGGGCGATTCGCCGGTGGTCCCGACCGGGACGAGCACCCGGGTGCCCTGCTCGATCTGCCAGTCGACGAGCGCGCGGAACGCGGCCTCGTCGACCGCGCCGGCCGCATCGAAGGGGGTTACGAGCGCGGTCATCGAGCCGCGGATGCGGCTGCGCTCAACGGTCGGCCCGTCTGTCATGGCCCGTGCTCCAATCATGGCGCGGCGCGCCGCGCAAACAGTTTCGGCGTGCGTCAACCGCACGACGTTCCCCGGAAGGTCGGCGCACCATATGCATCGACGGCGCGGCGGGCAAGCGGCGCGCGGATGTTGGCGGCCATCGACCGCCCCGTTTCGTTAACCGTCGATTTACCGTGCGGGTCGAGGCTCGTCGCATTGCGGCCACGCGCGATTGGCATAGGAGTAAGATGGCGTTCAACCACAATCTGATGGCGGGCCTCGCCGCGCTGGGCATGGCAACCCTTGCGGGCCTTGGCGCGCTGTCGACGACCGGACCGGGCGGCGAACGGGTCGCGGCCGGCGCCGGCACCGCCCCGGTGACGACCGCGAGCCTTCCGCCAATGGCGGAGACGGCCGAAGCGGCCGCCCTGGCGCGGCTGGGCATGGCGCTGGAGGCGATCCATGACGGCCGCATCGCCGATGCCCGCCGGATTGGCGAGGTCCTGCCCGCCGGCTCCCTCGATCGCGACCTGACCGACTGGACGCTGGCAATGTCCGGCGACCGGGAGGTCGGCGCAGGCGAGATCGCGCGGACCATGGAGCGCCTTGCCCGCTGGCCCGGTCAGGCCGCGCTCGCGCGCAATCATGAACGGGCGCTGGCGCGCGGCCGGCCCGGGGACGCCGGGCTGCGCGCCGCGTTCGCCACCTCCCCGCCGCGGACCTTCGAGGCGGCCTATGCGCTGGCCAAGAGCCATGCGCGCGCCGGCGACACGGATGCCGCGCGCGCGCTTCTTGCGCCGCACTGGCGCGGCGCGGTCCTGTCGGAGGCGATCGAACGCGAGGTGCTCGACCTGTTCGCCGGCATATTGACGTCCGGGGATCATGGCGCCCGCTACTTCAACATGATGACGCGCGAACGCATCGCCGCCGCAGGCCGCGTGGCCGAGGCGGCCGGCATGGCCGGCCTGCACGGGGCATGGGCGGCCGTGATCGGCCGCGCCCCCGACGCCGACCGGATCATCGCGGACGTCCCGGACGCGCTGCTCGACACCGAGGCGGGGCTTTACCTGCGCATCGAGCATTTGCGGCGCACGGAGCGTTTCGAGGACGCAGCGGACCTGCTCGACGCGGTGGCATCGGACCCGGCGGCGCTGACCAGCCCGGACGCGTGGTGGAACGAGCGGCGGATCGTGTCACGCTCGCTGCGCGAACGCGGCATGGCCGAGCGCGCCTACCGGATCGTGGAGCGCCATCGCGGCGGCAGCGCGGCCACGCGCGTCGACGCGGCGTTCCACGCCGGCTGGTACGCGCTGCGGGATCTGGGCGATCCGGAGCGGGCACGGCCGCATTTCAAGGCCATCGAGGCGATCGCGGTCGGCCCGTCCTCGCGGGCGCGCGCCGCCTACTGGCTGGGGCGGACGGCGCTGGCCAAGGGGGACCGGGTCGAGGCCGAACGCCGGTTCCGACGCGCCGCCGCCTTTCCGACCGCTTTTTACGGCCAGCTCGCCGCGCAGGCCCTCGGGCACGACCGGCTCGCCATCGGCGCCGTGCCCGACACGGACGCAGCGCGCGCTGACCTTGCCGCCGCGCCGGTCCTCGCCGCCGTCGAGCGGCAGAGCGCGACGGGCCGCACACGCCATCTGCAAACGCTCTATCTGGGGCTGGCCGACGCGTTCGGCACGCCGGCACATCTTGCCGCCCTCGCCGAACATGCCGCGGCCGCCGGCCACCACGCGATCGGGCTCAGGGTCGCCAAGCGCGGGCAATGGCGCGGCCACGATCTGGGCCTTGCGACGCACCCGGTTGGCGCCATCCCCTCAAGCGGGCTGATGGCGCCCGCCGACCGCGCGCTCGCCTATGCGGTCGCCCGCCAGGAGAGCGAATTCGACACCAACGCCGTCTCGCGCGCCGATGCGCGCGGACTGCTGCAACTGCTGCCCTCGACCGCGCGCGATGTGGCGAGCCGGATGGAACTGTCCTACAGCGCGGGGCGGCTGACCGCCGACCCGGCCTTCAACGCGCTGCTCGGCACGCACTATCTCGACGAGCAGCGAGACCGGTTCGGCGGCTCCTACCTTCTGACCTTCATCGCCTACAATGCCGGGGCGGGCCGGGCGCGCGACTGGATCGGCCGCTTCGGCGACCCGTCCGGGCTGTCGCTCGACGAGACCATCGACTGGATCGAGCAGATCCCCTTCCCCGAAACGCGCCGCTATGTGCAGAGGGTGATGGAGAACCTGACCGTCTACAAGGCGCGCTTCGGCCTGCCGCTGACGATCGCGGCCGACCTGACAGGCCGCGCGGGGTAGGCCGTATCGGCATCACCGGGACGCGCGCACGCCCTGCTTGCATGGCGTCAGGCGACCGATTTGACCTGCTTTTCCGAGCGTTCGGCGCTCCCGGACGGAGCGCTTTCCGGCGCAGGCCACTCGGCCTTGGCGTTGATCCGGTCCAGGGCGATCACGCACTGATCGAGATCGTCGGTCGCAAGGTGGGCGTAGCGCAGCGTCATCTGGATCGTGCGGTGGCCGAGAAAGGCCTGCACGCGCCTGAGGTCGATGCCCGCCTGCACCAGCCGCGAGGCGCAGGTGTGCCGCAGCATGTGGGGCACGAACTGCCTGTCGTCCTTCAGCCCCATCTCCTTCTTGACGGCGTTCCAGTGATAGCGGAACCGCTGATATCTCACATGCAGGAACGGCCCGCCCGGCCGGCGCGCCTGATCGGCGAGCACGCGGACGGCGCGGTCGGTCAGGGGAACGGTGCGGCTGCGGCCCGACTTGGTGACCCAGAAGGTCGCCTTGCCGCCGTGCACGTCGCCGTGCTTGAGGCCGAGCGCCTCGCCGACCCGCGCGCCGGTGTCCGTCAGGAAAACGCACAAGTGCCGGTAGATCATGTCCCGGCCGCCAAGCTTCCGGAGCAGAACCCGTTCCTCGTCCGGCGTCAGGAACCGGATGCGGGCGTTCCTTTCCGGCAGGCGGACATATGTCGGCAATCGTTTGATCAGCCCTGCTCGCTCCGCTTTTCGCAACAGTTTGTAGAATGCGGCCAGCTTTCTGTTTATCGTCGCGTTGGAATTACCTTCCCTACGATAGTGAACGATCAATCGATCGACAAGATCGTCATCAAATCTCGCGATTTCGTTTGATCTTATAAAACGGTCAATTTCAAAAATGAATGCCTCGACATTGCGCTTATGCGGAGCTTCTTCCCACAATACGCTGTGATATCTTTCGTAAATTGAATGTATATCTACAGACATGGATTCCGGGTGGATTATTCAGGATTGATCTGTTTTTCATTCTTGCTCCATTGTCAAATCGAACCGGCCGACATGACCCCACCCGATAGATCGCTTGAAGAAAAAACCCGGCGGGAGACCGCCGGGCTCAGTTGTGATGACTGAATCGGGCTAGAGAGCCGCGCCCATCAGTTTAGAACGAAACCGTGAAGCTCATTTCAGCGTCGTCCCAGCCGCCTTCGTCGAAGTCGGCTTCGGCTCCAATGGTAAATCCATCGGTGACCTCGAAGTCGGCGCCCACTTCGATGATCCAATCATCGTCGGTACCGGAATTGTCTGCCGCAGTTATGACCGTCGCATATTGGTTAACGCCATAGTCGAAGCCGGCGGAAAGGGTCAGTTTTTCGGTCGCCTCGAATTCCGCGCCGATGCCGAAAACCCATTCATAACCGGTAGAATAGGCGGTTGGAAGAACAATGGTATTCGCAACGGTTGCTGGATCGGAATCGCCGGAATACTGGACGCCCGCATCGATGGTGATCGGGCCGGAGGTGTACTCGGCCGTTACGGCGCCACCGAAGAAATTGGTCGTATCGTCATAGACCACAGCGCCGAAAACGGTGACTGGATCGAAGGTGAATTCCGCAGCCGCAACGATCGCCGGCATCCAGTCGGCATTGCCATCGTCTTCGATCGACAAAGTGAAGGAGCCGCCACCAAAATCAGTCGTGTATGCGACAAGACCTGTGTCAGGGCCATCAGCGTCCAGGTCCGAGGCACCGAAGCCAACGGCATAGAAGGAATCGGTGTAACCAACCGTCAGGCCCGCAAGCGTCATGAACGCCTCGTTGACCTGAACGTTGGCATCGCCGAGCAAGTCTTCGGTCTGGGAAACGTTGTCGTCGTCGGCGCCCAACTGGATCGAAGTGGTAAGCTCACCATATTCGGTGTCGCGCCACGTCTCAAAGTCGAGCGAGATCTCGTACTCGGCTTCCCAACCCTGCTGACCATCCGGATCGGTGACCGTGAAGACGCCTGTGTTCTGGTCCCTGGTTCCAAGAACGTCACTGTCACTGAAGTTGAACTCATAGACGACTTCACCCGAGATCTTCAGGCAGGTCTCGCCGCCGGGGATGTAGAAATAGCCGTCGCCGGCCGCATCGCACACGCGGACATATTCGACCATTTCGGGTTCGGGGATGACGATGTCGGCCGCGTTGGCGGCCGAGACCGCCACCATTGCCGCCGCCGAGCCGAGAAGAAGGCTCTTGATCTTCATAATTGACCTCCAGTCAAGCGCGGATCGCCCGTGACCGGCGGCCGGCCGGGGCGGCACTGGAAACCGGCCCCGTCCATGCGCTAAGAGGGTCCACCCTCCCGCTTGCGTCCGGTGCCGTGTCCCCAGCCTTCGCCCCGCCCCCGTTCGATCCCGGAGAGAGCCTGTTCGTTTCGGCGCGCGACGGGCTGCGGCTGCATGTGCGCGCCTTCGGGCC